>JBGCDN010000393.1:0-7253 GCA_045105495.1 Planctomycetaceae bacterium | reverse complement strand
TTGCAGCAGAGTTCCAAACTGGTGAACATTCTCGAATAGTCGCGACTGGTCTTCGAAGCCCGCTTGAGAGAGTGACTTCGATCGCGCGACGTTGCTGACGATACCCCATGTGGCGCTGGCCGACCCGTCTTTGGCAATCGTATAAGGATTGCCCAGAGCGAACATGAACTGGCCTTTGCGAGGTGTGTATGTTGTTGGCGTTAGAGCCGGAAGATTGGCTGGTTGCAGCTGACCTACAGTAATGACAGCCAGGTCGCTGTGCGGGTCGGCGGCGATGATCGTAGACCGTGACGATTTTCTATTGGCTGTGGTGACCCAGAGTTCAAACTTCGAATCATCGTTTCCCTGCCCGAACGTCGGCCCGCCACGCACAACGTGGTAGTTGGTGAGGATCAGCCGAGGATGCCGTGGATTTTTGGAATCAATGATGACTCCGGCACCAAAGTCGTTCGGTACGAAGTCTTTCTGTCCGGGGCGGTCTGTTCGTCCAATGTCGAACCCACGGAGGCGAGCTTCTATTCCGCCTTCAATCGGGACGTCTTTCCGAACCCGCGCGATGGCAACGACTGATGGTTCGGCCTTCTCAATGATTCGGATGTTGGTCGCTTCGAGTTGCCGAAGTAGCGTCAATCCATCCTGCGCATGCACGGTGTTCGGGAAACACACGCAGAGAAGGCTCACGGCTAAAAGAGCGGGCGGAGTGTGGAACCAAACCGGTAAGAACGTTTGTCCGACAAATCGAAGGATGCGTTCTCCCACGGCTGAATCCTCACTCCGCCCAGGCTAAATCAGTCAACAGGTGTGACCAGCTGGCTACTCAGTTGTAGCATCTTCATCGGGAGCAGCCGGTGTGTTGGGTAGCTGCTCGGGATCTGGGAAGCCGCGGATCGCCAGGACCTTCTTGCGGACTTCAGCCGCCTTGTCAGCGTTTTCTTCGAGGAAGACGCGGGCCTTCTCTCGCCCCTGACCGAGCTTAATCTTGCCATAGCTAAACCAGCTACCGCTCTGCTGAATGACGTTGTCTGCGATCGCCATGTCCAGCAAATCTGCTTCGTAGCTAATTCCGCACACGTTCAGCATGTCGAATTCAGCGATACGAAACGGAGGCGCGACTTTGTTCTTGACGATCTTGGCACGCATGCGGATACCGATTTGGGTATCGCCATCTTTCAACGTGCTGATTCGACGAACGTCGACACGGCATGAACAATAGAACTTCAACGCGCGGCCACCGGGAGTCGTTTCGGGGCTACCGAACATGACACCGATTTTTTCGCGAAGCTGGTTAATGAAGATGACGGTTGTCTTCGCCCGAGCAATTGCACCGGTCAACTTACGCATGGCCTGGCTCATCATGCGAGCTTGCAGTCCAACGTGTGTGTCGCCGATCTCGCCGTCGAGTTCCGCCTTCGGAACCAGTGCAGCGACGGAGTCGATCACGATGATGTCGACGGCGTTTGACTTCACCAACATCTCGGCAATCTGCAAGCCTTCTTCACCGTAGGATGGCTGTGAGACGAGAAGCGATTCGAGATCGACTCCAAGCCGGCTGGCCCACGATGGATCAAGAGCATGCTCAGCGTCAACGAATGCTGCGATGCCACCGGCTTTTTGAGCACTTGCTAGTGCGTGCAGAGCCAAAGTGGTTTTACCGCTGGACTCAGGTCCGTACAGCTCGATGATTCGACCGCGTGGAAAGCCGCGACCGCCGAGTGCAAGGTCGAGAGAGAGGGCACCGGTTGAAATTCCGGGAACGCCGCCGGCTGGTGGTTGATCCAGCCGCATGATGGAACCCTGACCGAAAGTCTTTTCGATCTGGCCCACTGCGTTATCCAGCAGTTTTCGGCCTTCAGCAGCGTCCTTGGGAATTGGGTTTGGCTTCTTTGGTGGTGCTTTGGTTCTTCCTTTGGCCGCCATTGTCTCGTCTCTCCTTGATCGCCCGAAATGCTCCAAAACTCGTAGATTCGCGAGATTGTAGCGTCTGGTGGCGAGAGCACGAGTGAACCGGCGGCTTTTCGTAGACCCCGTACAATTGCGAGCAGCGCTGAGGATCCGCAGTTCTGTTGGCGGTAGACGGACTGAGGTGTCGGTGTCTATCTCGTTGGGCGACGGCGACGTTGAAAGACACAAGCGACGCCGGCTATGCAGAGCAAACTAAGGCTACCGGGTTCTGGTGTTGATGCGAATCCGACGGTGAAGTCTGATGCGGCCCAGCCCTCACGAAGCCCCCAGCCGTTGGTTGCGTCAGAGTCGTTGTCGTCTCCGACGATCAAAACCACTTTGCTCAACGTCATTCCATTGCTCGCAAAAACGCCGAAGTGAATTGATTCGCCGTCGCCGAAGTCCGGGCTCGAGAAGTTCAAGGCTTGCGAATCGATCAGGTTGTTTGATGCGTCATAGATTCGGACAAATGCCGACTGAGGAATTCCGTCTGTGCCGTTTGCGAACCCGCCTTCGAAGTCATGCATCGTGACACCAAAGTGGTTCACGGCAGTTGCAGATCCTGTGAAGTCAAAAACGGCTGCGTTCGGAGATGTTGCCAGGTCCGGCGCAGAAAAACTATCTACACCCCAGTTGGGACTGCTGGCTCCACCTTGAGAAACAGAAGATTCAACACCCAGTGTTGATGTCGAAAGTATGTCGTTGCCAACTGAAAGCACGCCGGCATCCATCGTGTAAGGTTGCCCGGTTTTGAAGTTCACATCGCTTATTTCAAAGCTGAATGATGAACCACTGCTTGTTGTTCCGGTTCGAATGACACTGGCCAAACCGGTTCCTGCTGTCGGTGCTGCCCCGAAGATGCCAGAACCATCATCCAATTGAAGAATGGTGTCGCCGCCCGTGTGGTTGGCCTGAACC
This sequence comes from Planctomycetaceae bacterium, assembly GCA_045105495.1. Taxonomy (GTDB): domain Bacteria; phylum Planctomycetota; class Planctomycetia; order Planctomycetales; family Planctomycetaceae; genus CAYNWT01. The sequence continues at coordinate 4,394 of JBGCDN010000393.1, read as the reverse complement.
TGCGACTGAAAGGCTGACTCGTTGTCAGAGAAGTACAGCAAATCGGCTTCGACCACTGGAGGAGCCAGTAGGATGATGACGGTTAAGACTGTGATGGATCTAAACAAGGTGTCACTCCAGGAGGCCCTACTTCTGAAGTCTGACACAATCGATCAGCGTTGCCTGACTATTACCGTCAGAACTTGATGCCATTTGGCAACATCCCGGGACAGCCAGAGTAACCCCGATTATCTACCCGGAGAAACCGATACAACCAAGAGAAGCGTCCGAAGCGTTCCGCTTCACCGAGTGCGCGTCGCGGGATGTGTGTGTCGGTCGGCTTCTCGCGAGAGCACATTTTGAGCTGGGATCACTTGCCGGGGAGCATGGATAGCAGGCGATTCTCTAAGTCGCGGCCTTTGAGACTCAGGGCGACAACCTTGCCGTCCTTGTCGACCAGCATCTGGGTCGGTACCGAGTTGATTCCGTACTTCAAGACGACGGGGTGTTTCCATCCGAAATTCTCATCATCGCCGACAAGTTGGGGCCATGGGATATCGTTGTCGGTGAGGTACTTGCGAAGCTTGTCCTGGTTCGAATCCATGTTGATTCCAACGATTTCGAAACCACGATCCCGGTAGTCCTTGTAGATGGCTTTGATGCGTGGCATGTCCTTCGTACACGGGCCGCACCATGTTGCCCAGAAGTCAATCAGGACAACTTTGCCGCGGTACTTGCTCCAGTCGAACTCAGTTCCATCCTGCAAGGTTCCAGCAAGCTGAATCGGATTGCCACGTAGCGTCAGGCAACGATCTGCGGCGGCTTTTAGCTTCGGACCGTAATTGATGAGTCGTTCGTCTGAACTGGTTGCGACCATTGGAACCAATCGCTTGTAGATGTTTCCCGCCTCTTTGAAATTGGCCTTGCTCTCCAGTTCCAACGCCATGGAAGTTCGCAGCAGCGAGAAGGTTCGGGCGTTGACGCCATAAGTCTTGGCGAGTGCGAAAGCTTCTTCGATCAGCGCCGTTCTAATGGGCCGCGTCATCCGGTGCATTTGTGGGACTTGTTGGGCGATTGGAAACACCTTGCCGATAATCGCGAACTCTGGCTTTGGGCTGGTCGCCAGTTTGGCCGCGAATTCAGTTTGTGTCGGGCCGGTAAACTCAGGATCGACTTGGCGAATGACTCCGAGGACACCAAGCTGCGCCTCGGCGGCCAGAACCTGGTATTTCTCCTGCGCGTCTGATCGCAGGATGGCGACACTACACTTGTTGACCGCGAGGACGCGTTGTCGTTCCTGCTTGGCTGTTGTGGCAGGCCGAGTTCGCAATGATTCAAGAAACTGTCCAAGCTCATCGCCACTGGCATTCTTTGGAACCGCAAAGAGGTTCGGTTCCGGAGCCTTTTGTTTTTCCTGTGCGTAACCAGTGGTACAAGTCAGAGCAACCACGACTAGCAAGCTTAGGCCAACTAAGAAGTGGAATCTGTTTGGGAACATGTTCATTGCTACATCGCTTGTGGCTGGCGTTGAATCTGCAGGCATTTCTGCAGAAGAGACCTAGAACTATCGCGCGGTTGTTAGGCTACTGTCAAATGGCGTTTCGCGGTGACCTACTTCGCAGCAGCCAGTGATGCTCTCTTCGCTGCGACGAGTTCTGGGAACTTCTCATCAGTGTCGCCAACTGCCGCTTTCTTGAGTTCCAACAGGTTAAGCATGGCGCTACGTAGATCGGCGTAATTGGGATCGTCGAACACGTTGTTCATCTCTTTCGGGTCTTTGCCGAGGTCATAGAGTTCCCAATACGGTTTGGTTACTTCCTGTTTGGCTCCGGGAGCTCCACAAGGCAGACCATAGAAGAAAATCAGCTTCGCATTCTTCGTCCGAATTCCGTAGTGAGCCGGATTGTCATGGTGGGCCATGTGCATCCAGTAGCGGTAGTAAGTTGTCTTGCGCCAGTCGGCTGGCGTGTTGCCACCGAGAACCGGTTTAAGGCTGCTGCCCTGCATGGATTCAGGAACCTCGACCCCGGCGAAGTCCAGCATGGTTGGAGCAAAGTCGGTGTTGTTGACAATGGCGTCTGACTTCGAACCAGCCGCAATGTGTTTCGGGTACCTCACCAGACACGGCATACGAAGCGATTCTTCGTACATCCAACGCTTGTCGATGTAATCGTGTTCGCCCAGCATGAAACCCTGGTCGCCCGTGTACATGATGAGCGTGTTGTCCAGCTGGTTCGTGTCACGCAGGTGTTTGAGAATCCGACCAACCCCATCGTCGACGCCCTTCACACAACGTAGATACTTTTTCAGATATCGCTGGTAGGACTCGCCGGTGTACTGGTCGTCAGGAAGGTCCTTATCGACAAACATGTGGTGACCCATGTTCCGTCGCGTGTTGCGCTTTGAGATGGATGTTCCGAAAAGGTCTCTGTTCGACGGTCCATGTTTGGCTCGATCTCGCAGACTCTGTGGTTCAGGAATAGATACATCCTCGTACAGCCAGTCGTATCGTTCTGCGTTCTCGAAGTTGTCGTGTGGAGCCTTGTAGTGATGCATCAGAAAGAACGGCTTGTTGTTGCCGCGATTCTTCAGCCATTTCAATGACAGATCCGTAATGACATCTGTGGAGTGTTTCGAGTCGTAGCCTGCAAAGCGTTTGACGTTGTTGGGCCAGTTGCCCTTGGCTCGTTTGTCTCGAAAGATCGGGTTGAAGTAGGAACCTTGTCCAGGCAGAACACAGTAGTAGTCGAAGGCTGGTTCTTTCTTGAGATGCCACTTCCCAATCATTGCTGTGTGGTATCCGGCCGACTTCATGAGATTTGCCAGAGTCTGTTGCTTTGGTTCCAGCGAACCATTCAGCGTCGTGACACCATTCACGTGGCTATGCTGCCCCGTCATGATCGTCGCGCGGCTTGGGGTGCAGATGGAATTTCCGCAGAACACATTGGTCAGCAACATGCCTTCTTTGGCAAGCGTGTCGATGTTCGGCGTTGGGTTCAGTCCTGCGAGCCGAGAACCATACGCGCCCACGGCCTGGCTTGTGTGATCGTCCGACATAATGAACAGGATGTTGGGACGATCCGCCGCCGTACAAATGCTGGCAGCGAATAAAAGGAGTGTCAGTGCTTGTCGAATCACAGGTGCCTCTATTTTTAATCGATTGAACGCGGAGCTGCTTCTGGTTGCAGTCAGCGTGCAATTTTCGGTTGTCGTTTTCTACGTTTGGTTTCTTCTTCCGTCACACGCAGGTGTTCGGCCAATGCGAACCGAAGTCGACGGTAGGCTGCTTTGGTACCAGGTTCCAACGCCTCCGGATCCAGTGGCTTTAGCTCAAGCGGGTCCGCTTCTGTATTGAAGAACTTACCGGTCGCGTAGAGCTTCATTGTCGCCGTTCTTACATGCTGCGACGCCTTCGCTCGTTTGCCGTTGCGCTCGTACCAGCAGTAAATGTAATCGCGGGGGTTTCCTGGTTCACCTCGAAGCTGCGGTGCAAAGCTGCGTCCATCCAGTTTCGTATTCTTCTCTGCCGATGCTCCAGCAAGCTCGACCAGCGTCGGCAGGAAGTCAGAGAAGTCAACTAGGTCGTTGCAAACCTGTCCGTGTGGAACACCGGGACCGCCGACGATGAACGGGACATGCGTGCCAGCATCGATTGTCGATCCCTTCGCGCCGTACATCTGATTTCCATTGAGAACCGATTTGATTTGTTTATAGGTTCCGTTGTCACCGGTGAAGAGCACAATGGTGTTGTCTGCAATCTTCAGTTCATCCAGCCGTTGCACGATTTTCCCGACCATCTTGTCGGTGTAAGTGACCATGTCGTCGAAGTACTTGTTCTTGCCGACACCTTTAAGAACGCCCTCCGCTTTGGGGGCCCAGTCTTCGCTGTCTGGAGTTGGTTCAAAAGGCCAATGCGGAGGAATCATGGGATAGTAGACGAGGAACGGTCCATCTTTGTGGCGAGAGATGAAATCACACAGGAAGTCGCTCACGACATCCGGACCGTATTCGCCGTCGGAGTAATCGACTTCCTTGCCGTTAATTTCCAACCCGGGATTTGGGTATCGACTTGGTCGCCGAGTCAGCTGCCAAAGACAATGTTCGTCGAACCCAAACTGCTTCGGCGCGTTCATGCCGTCGCCTTTGAGCTGCCACTTGCCGCCGATGCAGGTGCTGTAACCGGCCTTCTTCAGCAGATGCCCGAACGTTGTTGCTTTTGGATCGAGTAGGCCGAATTCAATGTAATTCCGGTTGTTGTAGATCCCGGTCATAATCTGAACACGCGATGGCGTGCAGATGGGCTGCGAATGACAGTTGGTAAACCGCAGCCCGTTCGCCGCGAGCTTGTCGAGGTTCGGTGTCTGATACGAAGTGCCACCATTCGCGCGAACGCATTCGTAGCCCATGTCATCGGC
>JBGCDN010000392.1:0-5294 GCA_045105495.1 Planctomycetaceae bacterium | reverse complement strand
CACCCGACCCCCTCGCGAGAATGAACTTCCAGTTGCCTTGTCGATAAGCGAAGTGACCACTGACAGAATGATGAACCACACCAGCCCGACTTGACTCCACTGGTTTATCGAACAGAGCTGGCAGGAAGCTCACGCTGTCTTCACAGGTTCCATCCGGAGCTTTGTGGCTGGTCAGTTCGGCAAGTGTTGCGAACAAGTCTGTAAGACACGCAAGTTGGCCAGACATTGAACCGGGCTTCACACGTCCGGGCCATTTCACGATGAACGGAATCCGATGGCCACCGTCCCAGATGTCTGCCTTGGACCCACGCATATGCGCGCTAACAAGATGGCCTTGTCGTTTCAGATTCGAAATGTCCGCCGCGCGAGAACAGCCGTTGTCGCTGGTGAAAATGACGAGTGTGTCCTTCGTTAACCCATGCCGATCGAGTGCAGCAGTGACTTCGCCGACGGCATGGTCGGTCTGCATAACGAAGTCGCCGTACTTGCCAAGCTTGCTTTTGCCCTGCCACTCCGGTGACGGCAGGATGGGCGTATGTGGCGAACCCAACGGAATGTAAAGGAAGAACGGCTGTTTGCTGCCAGCCCTCGAATCAATGTACTCAACGGACTTCTTGGTCAGTCGAGGCAGCATGTTGATTGGTTCGTCATGCGCGATGACGCGATCGTTTTCGATGACAGCTTCCATGTTTCGGGCGTGATGGAAGCCGTGGTAGTAATCGAATCCGCGATGGATTGGCCCATCAGGAATCTTTGCACCGACCGGTGGCGTCTTGTGTTGTTTTCGTGTGTACGCTTCGCCGGTGTCTGGGTTGACGTATTGAAAATCAAGATGCCACTTACCAATAGCGGCCGTGTGGTAGCCCTGATCCTGCAAAAAATTGGCAACCGTTTTTCGGTTCGAATCAATCAGACTGGGAGCGAACCCTGTGACAACGCCTCGCTGCAACCGCGTTCTCCACGCGTAACGCCCAGTCATGATGCCGTAACGTGTTGGCGAACAAACCGATGATCCGGAATGAACGTCGGTGAAGATCTTGCCTTCGCTGGCAAGCCGATCGGTATGTGGCGTCGGAATTTTGCTGGTCTTCGGCGCAAGACAATGGACGTCGCCGTAGCCCAGATCATCGCAAATGATGTAGACAATATTTGGCCGTTCAATCGCCAACCCATTCGGCACAAAGAGCCCGGCGAGAACCAAAGAGCACAGAAGAGACTTCATTCACAAAACCTCGATGTGAGTCAGAACGTCAATCTTTAGAACCCATGGTACCACGAGCAGTCGCCGGAAGAACTTTCGATCACCCTGCGCTATCAAACACTTCGACGTCGCCCTCGCGGCGAATAGCCACACGCAACCACCATCCCAACATCGCTGCCGCCCCCCGATGCAACTGGAAGTTGCCTAGCCTTCGGGAGAGCGGTGGGGGACGAAAACGGTTCGGCGGGCTTCGTCGGCGGCTTTGGCGGCGTTTGTAGCTTGCGCCTGAAAGTCCGCTTGGCATCGTATGTCGCGGTTCTTTGGACGTGACCAACCGGAATCGCTGCCAAGGTATCGGGCCTTCGCTGTATCGCTCATCCACAGATTCAGAGCGTCAATTACTTTGCGTTTGCACTGGCTGTCTTCGATCGGAACCAGCATTTCGACACGGCGATCGAGATTCCGAGGCATCCAGTCTGCGCTGCTGATGAAGACTCGTTCGTCGCCACCGTGCAGGAAGTACAGAACCCGCGCGTGTTCGAGATACCGATCGATGATACTGATTACCGTGATGTTCTCGCTCAGCCCGGGCACACCTGGTTTGAGACAACAGATGCCGCGAATGTTGAGTTGAATTTCAACACCCGCCTGCGACGCTTCATACAACGCTTTGATAATGGTGGGGTCAACTAATGAGTTCAGCTTGGCCATGATCTTTGCTGGATGGCCTTGTTCGCAGCGGCTGCGTTCAACATGAATCATCTCAAGCAAACGTCGTCGCATGCCAATGGGTGCGATCTCGATTTTCCGAAAATCCTGCGGTTGCGAGTACCCGCAGACGGCATTGAAGCACGCCAACGCGTCGGCACCGTAAGAATCCTTGGCAGTGAAGAAGCTCATGTCTGTGTAAAATCGCGAGGTAATTTCGTTGTAATTTCCAGTTCCAAAATGAACATATCGCTGGAACCCTTGTGGCTCCCTTCGAACAACCGCGCAGACCTTTGCGTGTGTCTTCAAAGACTTAACGCCGTAGATTACCTGCACGCCTGCTTGTTCCAGACGACGTGCCCACGAAATATTCCGTTCTTCGTCGAACCGAGCTTTTAGTTCGACCAGAACCGTAACTTGTTTCCCGGACTGCGACGCGTCCATCAACGCATTCACGATCGGACTTCGCCGGCTTGTGCGGTACAAAGTCTGTTTGATTGAAACGACGTCGGGGTCGGCAGCAGCTTCTTCAACGAAGCGCACGAGCGTTTGAAAACTCTCGTACGGATGATGCAGCAACAAATCGTTCTCTTTGATCTGTTCGAAGAGCGATTGCTGTGAATCGACTGAAGCAGATCGCTTGGAGCTCCAATCTTCGTACCGAAGCTTATTGAAACCCGGCAGTTCAGCCAGCCGCGAAAAGCCTGCCAGATCCAGTGGCCCCGCACACTCGAACGTGCGAGAGTCGCCGACATCAAGGGCGGACTGTAAGAACGCTTTGATCAGTGGGCATGGATTGCTGGAAAGTTCCAGGCGAACGCAAAAGCTGTCACTGCGTTGCGTAAGAACTTCTTCCAACTCTTCGAGGAAGTCAGCGGCGGCGTCTTCGTTCACAGAAAAGTCTGCGTTTCGCGTCATCCGAAACAACGCGGTGGACACCACTTCTTCGCCAGGAAAGAACCCCTGTACGAAGTGCGTGACCACGTCTTCAGCCAACATGTATTCGTATCCACCGGCCGATGGCAGCGTGACGAAACGCAGTGTTGATCGACCGAATGGAATGACAGCGAATCGTGGTTCAGATTCGTCTTTGTCAGGAGCCAGGCGAACGCACACATTCAGAGTTCCGCTAAGCAACAACGGAAAACCCCGTGTCTTGCCGACTGCCATTGGCGTCAGCACAGACTGAATTTGATCGTTGAAAACATGTTCAACAACAGGTGCTTGCGATTCGGCGAGTGTTGCCGGGGTGACTCGCTTGATCTTAGCTTTGGCAAGTTCTGGTTCTAACTGTGCAAGAAAGCAGTCGTACTGAGCCGCGTTGATGTTGTGAACCGCTGTGCTGATTTTGGCAAGCTGTTCACTGACGGACAGCCTTGCCGGATCGATCTTGTCAGAACCTCGACGACGGGCTGTTTCGAGTCCACCGACGCGAACCATGAAGAACTCGTCGAGGTTCGAAGCCGTGATGGAAAGAAACTTCAGTCGTTCGAGCGCGGGGATGGATTCGTCCTGAGCTTCTTCGAGAACACGTAGGTTGAAGTCCAGCCAGCTTAGCTCGCGGTTGATGTATTCGGGTTTCATGTCAGTCCGGTCAGCAATCAGCGGATGTGTCGCAGCAGCACCCGTAGGCCGTAGGTTTCTTCAAACAATGCGCCTTTTTGACGCAGTTCGAGTTGTTCAAGCGATACGTCTTCGACATCAGAAACAGAGACTACCAGTCTTCGTCCCTGCACTTCGCACTGCGGATCTTTAATTCGCTGGCTTCGCGAATGGTCGAGCGCGTCGGCCACGCGGAGGATGGCGGCCAGTTTGCAAACCACGATGCGTTCGCGTCGGCTAAGAACCGAATAACCTTCATGCGTTGGCTTCGGAGATGCACGGCGATGGTAGCGAGCGACGAGAGCGACAAGCTGGAGGTTTGATGGGCTGAGACCAAAGATCTCGCTGTTCGAAACGAGGTAGTGCGAATGTTTGTGGTAGCCACGAAGGCTGATAAACAAACCAACTTCATGAACCACCGCAGCAACGCGCAGGATGAGTTCGTATCGTGGATCTGTCAGACGATGTTCTTCAGCCAACTCGTGAAACAATGTTTGAGCCAGCTTCGCCACGTGCAGTGCATGTGGTTCGTTGATTGAATAACGACGCCCCAGTTCGAGCGCAGACTTCAAAATCTGTTGTTGAAACTCTTCCGACCAGCGGAACCGTCGAGCGGCCATTTCGTTGAGAACGGCTTCTCGAAGGGTGAAGTCGGAAACAAGGATTTCCTCCGCACCGATACGCTCCGCCATCCTCAAGTAGGCCAACAATGCCGGGCCCAGCGATTCGGCATCTGGCAGGCTAAGGTGATATCGCCTGATGATGCGATCAACGTCTGACTTCAAGAGCTCGGTCGTAAACATCCGCAGCTCAGATACCGAGATCGTCTTCGCGATGTCGGTCGTCGACTTTGATGAAAGCTGCGATGCCGCAAACCGAATATCGCCACCCAAGGCCAACAATTGAGTCTTACCAACGTCGACGTGTTCCTGAATTTCGTCGAGCGTTCGATCGATGTGACTCTCCATCACACCACGGACTTTTGCCAAATCACTTCGCAGCGACTTGATCGTCTCGCGCAGCCTCAGCGCGCCGAGGCGGTAGTTGTGTGAGTGAACAACGTCGCCTTCTTTGAGAATCAGAATGTCTGTGGTGCCGCCACCGACTTCCGCGATGATGGTGGCTTTGTTTGCGAGCGACGGTTCTGCTTCAAGTTTCGGCTGAATGCCCAGGTAGGTAATTCTCGCGATCTCGGCTTCGTTGATCGGTTCAACCGTCAAACCGGTGGCGATGTATATTCGGTCGAGGAACCGAAGACGGTTTGTCGCTTCTCGAACGGCGCTGGTTGCGACAACTCGGATTTGATCGTTCTCAGTGAACTGATATTCCAGCAACTTCTGTTGGTAGGCGCGGAGAACCTTAACACACTCTTCGATCGTGGATTTTCGAATCACGCGACGTGTGAAGGTGTCTTTCCCAAGGCTTACACCTTGAACAAGCCGTTCAAGAATCCGCACCGATCCGTCCGGTTTGATTTCAGCAATCGCCATCCGAATCGACGACGCACCGATATCAATCACCGCGACCGGTCGCACGCGATCTTGCATCCTCGCCTGTTTGGATTTCACGGGTGTGTTCATTTTTCAGCGTCAGCCTTCGCCGATTCTTCCTGAACCCAACCGGCGGCTCCCATGGAAGTTGAGTCGTCTCCCAACTGAGCGACTTTGATAGCGAACTCTCCAGCCAGTTCCGGCAAGACAGTTTTCCGTGCTCCCGATTTGACTGCTGGCAGATAGATGCCCGGCATCGCTTCGACCAGTCCGCCACCAAGAACCACGACATC
>JBGCDN010000391.1:0-4606 GCA_045105495.1 Planctomycetaceae bacterium | reverse complement strand
CGTGCAGCCAGTACTTCATTGAGTCGGTACGAAAGCGAGGAGCCGTTGTTGGCTGCTGGAAAGGCTTTTGTCGCATCTGCCGCTGCCATCCGTTTCACCCAGGTGGCTACGATCCACCTTAGCAGTCTGTTGAACAACGATCGCAGCACGACTCGGAGAGCTCGGAGAGGCGAGCTACACTGGTGGTTAGCATTAACTACCCGCCCAAACGACTGGAATCCAATGGCTGGACTAATACGGGCAGTGGGGTTACCCACCTTCAGCAACTTGGATGGTCTCAAATTGGATTCTGGAGGATACTGCGGCTCGAATTTGTGATAGGCTTGATCTGTTCACCCAAATATCCCCAAGAGTAAGTCGTCAGCGATGAACGAACCGCAAGTACTGTTGGTTGAAGACGATGAAATTGACGCGGCCGCTTTCCGACGCGGCATGAAGCGGCATCAATTACCCAACAAATTGGTGATTGCTGAGCACGGTGTAGAAGCACTTGAGATTCTGCGAGGACAGCACCCAAGCAAGTCGCTTCGTCGGCCGTACCTGATATTTCTCGACTTGAATATGCCCCTGATGGGCGGACTTGAGATGTTGGAAGAGATTCGAAAAGACGTGGATCTCGACATCAGCACTGTCTTCGTTCTTAGTACTTCAGACCATCATTCGGACTTGCTCGCCGCGTACAAGCATCATGTGGCTGGCTATATTGTGAAGAGTGTCAGCGATACGGGTGCGCAAATTCATGATCTGCTGGAACGCTACAACGAATTGGTTTTGTTACCAAACTAGTCCAAGCAGGTTTGAACGCTGCGAGTTTGGTGGATGCAGTCTCTGAGTTCGATCAAGGTTTCGTACGCAGCAAATGAAGTCGTTGCATCGCTATCTCAACTCGAATCCGGACTTATTATTTCGGGTAATCGAGCTCGCGCATTCTGGGTTCTATCTTCGCTCGCTCAAAAAGCGAGATGCCATTGATCCAGCGTCAGCAGACTCAGCTGACATACTACTTTCCAGGCGACTGCTGGATTCACTGGGACAGACGATACGAGACGAAGAAATATCGCTCGACTATTGGTTTGGTCTGTTCCATCCAGATGACCTTGCCGCAGTAGAATCGAAAATCGCTTCGATGCCGGGGCGGCCGACCGAATCGCTTGAGCTTGAGTATCGTCTGCGACGCGCGGATGGTTCTTACTGCTGGATTCACGAAACTGGATGCGGTGTTGAAACTGACGGCCAATTCATTTGGATGGGAGCCCTTATCGATCTTGATGCTCAGCGATCTGCGTCACAGGCTCAGATGCTGCAACGGCGTGAGGTGCAGGAAATTCTCGACACAATCCCAGCGTACATCTGGGTGAAACAAGCAGACTCGCGAATCCTTCAAGTGAACCGTGCTGCGGCCGAAGTAACCGGACTGCCTAAGAGTAAAATCGAGGGCGAACTCACCGCCGACATCTATCCGATTGACGCTAAGAGGTATGCCGAATCCGATCAGAAGATACTGGCTGATTCTACGATCCAACGCCGTCCGGAGTTCCTTCACGGCCAGACCGGTCAGAAGCGACGCATGCTCGTAGATAAGTACAAACTGGAAGATTTCGGGGGGCCAGACCGTATTCTTGTCGTTGGTACTGATGTTACGGAAATCGAAGAAGCGCGACAGAAACTGGAGAAGAGTGAGGAACAATTTCGGCTACTCTTCGACTCCGCTCCTGTCGGCATGTTGTTGATTGATTCAACAAGGAACATCTTGCTCAGCAATGGCTATGTCAACGAAATGTTTGGCTACGAAACAGGTATCGTTGGGCTCTCTGCGGACAAGTTAATACCACAACTGAAAAGTACTAAACATGTGATCGCACATGAGTCAGGTCAGGATGAATCGGCTCCGCGAGTGAGTGAACGCAGACGACTATCCGGACTCCGCAGAGACGGCGCGGCTCTGACAGTTGAGGTGAAGTGGACACAGATTGTTATCGACGATGAAGACGTCATGTTGGTGAGCGTTACAGACGTGACTCAGCGAGCGGCTAACGAGAACCGGCTTAGCCTTGCAATTGAAGCGGGCAATGTTGGTTTTTGGGAATACATCATCGAAACCGAAGCCGTTGTCATGTCCGACCAAGCGCTTCGGCAGCTCGGTCAGACAAAGCAGTGGACCGATGTGAAAGACCTTACGACGATTCTCCATCCAGAAGACGTGGAAGGAACTCTGCTTCGGTTCCAACAATATCTCAGTGGCGAAGTTCCTGAATACGATATGAAATTTCGGCTTATGCATGCCGACGGAAACTATCGAGCGTTTCTATCGAGAGGCAGATTGGTTCGCGACGAAGCCGGCCAGCCAAGAAGTGTCGTCGGTTTCCACATCGATATTACAGAGCAACAAGCGTTGCAGGCTGACTTGGCTCGCAGTAACTACGACCTTGATCGATTTGCTTACGTCGCCTCGCACGATCTGAAAGCACCGCTGCGGCGGATTGCTCATTTGGCCGAATGGGCGGATGAGGATAGTGCGGGCAAACTGCCCGAGGATTCAAGCCGGCATCTGGCAAACCTGCGTTCGCAGGTGGTTCAGATGAATCGACTGCTCGATGACCTTCTAGCATATTCGCGTGTTGGCAGGATTGGCAAGGAGACAGAAACAATCAACTTGAACGAATTGGTGCCCGACTTGTTTGCGTTTCTGGCACCGTCCGATCAAGTCCAGCTGCGCGTCGAGGGCACGCTACCAACGTTGAACACACTCAGAACTGCTCTTGAACAGGTATTTCGAAACCTGATCGCGAATGCCATTCAGCATGCGGGAAGTACGAACCCAGCAGTTGTCGTGTCTCACCAAATCCTCGCTGGTACGCCTTGCTTTTCCGTTCGAGACTTCGGCAAAGGCATTGACCCGAGATACCACGAACGAATTTTTGAACTGTTCCAATCTCTGCAAACTGATAGCGGATCGGTCAACACAGGACTTGGTCTCGCGATGGTCCGCAGACTGTGCGAGCGCGTTGGCGGGAAGGTTTGGGTAGAATCGTCGGTCAATGAAGGAGCGTGCTTCTTCTTTACATGGCCTACTGAAGACAAACTCTAACGTTTGATCGCGGCACACAATAACGCTGAATGAACACCGCATTTGGGGTGTTAACGGCGAATTTTTGATCGCAACTTTCACCGAGGTACTGGTATGCACAAGTTTCTACCCTTCGTTGCTGCACTGTTGATGTTGCCTGCTGTAGTGGCTCAGGAAGCCGACACGCTGCAGGCCGCCAGTGATAATTTCAACCAAGCATGGCTGAGCCGCGATGTTGCCGCGACGCAGAAATTTGCCGCAGCCGGTGCAACCGTCTTTTCATTGGCTGGAACGGACGCAACGAGCCTCGCGGAAGCGATTCGGAAAGAAGGTCGATCGCTTCGTGACGCCACCAGTTCAGAAACAGTGGTTTCTGTGGATGTCAAAGTGCATGGTGCGACAGCGATCGTGACCCGAATTGCGCGAATCGATCACACAGCGAAAAAGCGGCAGTATTCATCGCCACAAAGACAGACCGAGTTCTGGGTCAAAACTAACGGTGCCTGGAAACTGTCTCATATGCATCAATCGGCGTACACAAACTTCGCGTCAGCAATCAACGCGTTCGAGCGTGCGGATGCGAAAGGGCTACCCAAGCCCGGTGGCGTTGTGTTCGTGGGCAGTTCCAGTATCCGTATGTGGAAGACATTGAACGAGGACTTCCCGGACACCAACAATGTTCATCGCGGTTTCGGCGGTTCTCAACTTATTGACAGCATCGTGTATGTGGATCGTCTCATTACGAAATACGCTCCCAGTAAGGTGGTGGTGTACGCTGGCGACAACGACGTGGGTGCTGGAAAGAATGCTGAACGCGTCTTGCAGGATTTCAAAACGCTGGTGACGTCGATTCACAAACGGCTGCCCGACGCACAAATAGGTTTCATCGCCATCAAACCCAGCCGCGCGCGGTGGAAGCTTTGGTCTGAGATGGCAAAGGCAAACAAGCTAGTCGCTGAATTCGCCAAAGGTGATCCGAAGTTGACCTACTTCGATATCGCGACGCCAATGTTAGCGAACAGCGGAGGCGGCATGCCCGCCGCAGATTGGTTCATTCAGGACGGTCTGCACATGACTCCAAAAGGCTACGCAGCCTGGACCAAAGTCATCCGCCCATGGGTCGATGCTCGGTAACAGAACGACGGAGGCGAAGCGACGACGCTCCGGCAGTTGTGCCGGAACTTCGCTTCGCTTGGTCGCAGCCTACGAATTAGCACGACTACTTTGGAATGTAGTTCAGGGTGTAGTAAGCGGCTGTATGGAGCAGTGTCTGTTGCTTTGCAGATCGCACTCCCTTGAGGTGCAGTTCGTGAACGTGACCCCGTTGCAGTCCGTCGATGGTAAGCCTTACTGATCGGCCATCGGCTCCGACCACAGCCTTGGTGATCGTCGGTTTTGTGTGATCGACTTCCGGACTTCCATAAGAAGACTGGTAGATGTACGTGTAAGTTTCGAGTTCATAGGAAGCGAGATCCTCGACAGTCTTGCGATCGACTGGTTCGGTGAAGGTCAATTCGAATCCGTCTGACTTCGCTCTCA
>JBGCDN010000390.1:0-3545 GCA_045105495.1 Planctomycetaceae bacterium | reverse complement strand
TCGCAAATCTTTTCCCTGCGAGAGTGTCGGGGAGAGAATCTTCCTGGCATGGTGCTGCCTGAACCAGGGTTGTCGTTATTGCGACCAGCATCCCCATGATGGTTAGCCGGACTATGAGGCGATTGAGTTTCATTGTTTCCTCTGTCTTCGATTTGGTACTAAGAACCAAAAGTGCGCTGCGATGGCGGCACCTTGACGCCGCCCAACTCAGCAAGGGACTCTCGGTACCAGCTTTGGTTGGCATGGAGCTCGTGATTCCGATCACGAACGTCCGCATGGTACGCGCAGGTGAGATTGCCAGCTTGAACAGGATTGCTATCCGCCAGCCTTATGAAGGGGCGGCGCAGAAACGTTGAGCTACCGCATATGGCTTGGGGCATACCCAGTCAGTCGCTTAAAGAATCGGCAGAGATGACTTTGGTCTGCGAACCCGCAAGCATGCGCGGCCGATGCAACCGTTTCGCCGGAGGCAATCAGCCGTTTGGCGTGAACGACTCGTTGGCTAATCAGAAACTGGCGCGGTGTGATCCCAAAGTGATTCTTGAACGATCGAATCAGGTGATACGGACTCACGCCGCAGGTGGAACCAAGTTCTAAGTTCGTCACGTCGCGATCAAAGTTCTCTCGAAGGTACTGGCGTGCCTTCAACATCTTTTGGTAGATCGGCGTTGCCGCAGAGTTGTCCGCTGCCGACGAACGTGATTCCAACAACAGCTCAAAGACCGCGGTCAGCTCTGACCTCAGACGTAATCCCGCGTTCGGTGCCCGCGTGTTTCGCTGGCACTCTTCCATCAACGCGCGGACACGATTGACGAATCGGGGTTGGCTGAGAACGGTTGTTGAACCAGAGCAAACTTGGCCAGGCTCAACGCCGGTCAACTCTCTTAACAACGACGCTCTTGGGTAAATCGCCTGATACCGCAGCAGCGTTCCATCAACCGGCCCTCCGGTGTGTGGAGCGTGTGGGTCATGAATGAAGACCTGTCCGCGCGATGCTGACAGATCGGTTCCGCAACACCAATCTGTTCCTCCACGAACGAACTGAATGACAAACGTGTCATGGAAATGCAGAGGGAACCGCGTTCCCACAATCTTCGCGTCTACAAATTCTGTTCCGTCCAAATCCGGCAGTAAGCGGACTTGAGTGTTCGAGCCTTGTTTCTTCACAGGTGCTGTTTCG
Source organism: Planctomycetaceae bacterium (assembly GCA_045105495.1). GTDB lineage: Bacteria > Planctomycetota > Planctomycetia > Planctomycetales > Planctomycetaceae > CAYNWT01. The sequence continues at coordinate 2,365 of JBGCDN010000390.1, read as the reverse complement.
ATCTCGCAGGTGGTCAGTCCATTGTTCGTCAACGAATTCAAAATCCTGGCAGAATTCCTTCGATTGACTTGCTCAAACAATCATCAGTGATCGATACGAACAACCAACAGAAACCGTTACAACGTGGTTGGTCCTTTGCGGCCAAACGCATCAAGTTCATCCAAGAACTCCTGGCAGCAGCCGGACACCACGAATCTCTCGCCGTCCCAGTCCTTAACACGGAGACGCGGAGCATCGGCATTCCACGCCATAACGATACCAATCAACAACACAACAGCACTCACCAGCAACCCAAAGTAGCTCCCCCGACCCAAGGTAATCAGAGCCGCAATCGTTGAACCAATCATGAGAACGCCGCTTAGCGTTGTCATCATTATACGAAGTCGAATTGGACCGCAGACTCCATGCCTCACACGGCACGACCGAGTGCGAAGCAGAAACTGGCCGGGCTTGCCCGACCAGACCAACAACTCGTTCACACGCTGGTACCACTTTGTTGGACGATTGGTGAATACGCATCGATCGGGCAAACGAACTCGACCGCCGAAAAGAATCAGCGTCGACCCATCGACTTCGAACGCCTGATGATGGTCGTCGACTTCGGCTGACGTAGCGTAAGGATTGTCCGCAGAAGACAACATCGTATTAGTTTCGAGTGGCTTCGAATTGGAATTCGGTTTGATTTTTCGTCACCACAGCGGACAGCTTGCCGCCGTCAATCTGTTGGGCGTCTTCAGTGGTGGGGCCTGGCTTCACATCTCCAAGATCGTAGAGTTCGACTCGGTTCTTCCCGAACACGGCTCCACGATGAACCGGTATCTCGAACTTCCCACGTCGTACCGGAGCCCAAGCTGTCGGAGCATTGGCATCTTCGGGCACAAATGCGATTGAACCCCACGGAATCGGCTCACCGTCCAGCATCACGGTGCCTTTCACCATCGTGCGATCCGACATCACAAGCAAACCGCTGGACTTCATCCATTCGTGCAATCGCGTCTGCCACTTCCCAACTGTTGGATGTCCGTTGGCCCAGCCAACACCATGCGGTCCATCCTGAAAAATGTGCAGCTCAGCCGGAACGCCAGCTTTCTTACAAGCCTGGAAGAACACAATGGCGTTGTCGGGCGGAACCGCAGTGTCCTCGTATGTGTGAAACAGGAATGTCGGTGGAGTATCTTTGGTGACCTGTGTTTCGTTCGACAGGTTTTTCATTAGCTCTTCGTCAGGTTCCGGCCCCAACAAATTTCGTCCCGATCCACGATGTGAAAAGTCCGCCGTGAAGCTGACGACCGCGTAGCCAAGTACCGCGAAGTCAGGCCGACACGATTCGCGTTCAATCGGGTCAGATGCACCGGCGTTCCCGGAATCGAAGTGTGTTGCCAGCGTCGAAGCCAGATGGCCACCCGCAGAGAATCCCATGATGCCAACGCGGTCTTTGGAAACTCCCCATTCCTTAGCCTTACTGCGCACATACCGAACCGCACGCTGCGCGTCCTGAAGAGGAGCCGGGTGTCGGTACTTTGGTCCCAACCGGTATCGAAGCACGACAGCCGTAATACCCTGACGATTGAAGAACTTCGCAATCTGATGTCCTTCGTGGTCAACGGCATGAATTCGATATCCACCGCCGGGACAGATCACCACAACCGTTGGCCGCTTCGACTTATCTTCAACCGGGTAGATCCAAAGTCCTGGCACGTCAACAGCTTCTTTCCCCTTCGCCCCCGGTGCCTCGGCCTGCCAAAGGGGAACAACCTCTTTCGGCATCTGTCCCAAAGCAGTGGAACAGCCGAGCAGGGTTAGTAGCAAAACGCGATGCAGTGTCATTGGAGAGTTCCTTCAATCCGCGAAGCAGGAGTAGCCGCCTATTGAGGAACCGTTAACGGTTGGCCATTGTCAGCAGCGGACAAGTTGAGAATAAAGGGTACAGCCAGCTTCGCCCACTCGTCTGCCGATGGAAACGAATTGGCCGAACCAGCGAGGCAGCTTTGAAGCATGTCTGTATTGATAACGCCCGGATTCAAGGGAACCGCAGCGAGCCCATCCGGCAAGTCCTCAGCCAGCGCGCGAGTCAATCCTTCGATGGCCCATTTTGAGCCACAATAAGCGGCGACTTCTGCTGCGACAGATCGTCCCCAGCCCGAACTGAAGTTCACAATAGCACCCGTGCCAGCGTTAATCATCGCTGGAAGGAAGTGTCGGATTGTGTTCGCAACTCCGGTCACATTCACGCGCATCAACGAATCAAATTCCGTGGATGAAACTTCCCACAAGGGAGCATTCGCATTGTTTAGCGCTGCCTTGTTTATCCGCGCGTCCGGTGGACCATCAGGCAAAATCGAAGCTGCCCATGCCTGGACTTCAG
>JBGCDN010000389.1:0-4086 GCA_045105495.1 Planctomycetaceae bacterium | reverse complement strand
CTTCGCTGCTTCGAGCGTAATCTTCTTGGCCCACGAACGAATGTCCGGTTTGTGGTCAGCAAAGTTCGGCTGATCGCGCCGAGCTTTGACGAACTCTTCCAACGCTGTCAGGCCAGGTCCCACGTTTGGATCGGCGCCGCTAATCTCTTTGAGAATGCGGCACTTTCCTTTGTCGATGTAAGCCTCAGCCGTCAGTTCGTGGTCGGGATATTCGAGGATAAACTTGTCGTAGAGCTCAATCGACTGGGCGTACTTACCGCCGTCCATTTCAGTCTTGGCGAACTCATACATCTTCTCTGCTGACTTCTTGACGATCATGAAGTACAGGACCATCGCCAGCAGGAACACGACGATCGAGCCACCAGTCAGCCAGAGAATGATCGGAGAACGAACAACATCCTGTTCCCCTGGTCTCTGAGGTTCGCCGCCGATCATCCGAAAAAGGTTCGAGAGCGGACCACCTCCGGATCGATCGCGGCGCTCACCGCGATCACGACCACCCCGCCGCTCTCCACGTTCCGCGCGACCGGGTCGAGCATTATCGTCGTCGTCTACTTCAACGACTTCTTCGATCTCATCCAGTTCCTCGACGTCGTCGTCGACTTCATCGTATTCGTCGTCGTAATCTCGTGGCACGTTCGTCGTCCTGCGATGCAGTTGCATCAGTGATGGATCGTGTCAGATCGACTCGTCCATTGATTAGTCATGTTGTCTATATTCTGTGGAGTCGCAGGCAGGTAACGATGTTCGCTTAGCTGCTCGACGGAAGCTTTTGTCGAATCTTTTGAACCTTCGCAGCCTGAGCGGCGTCGAAGACCAAAATCGATTTTCCGTGTGTCGATTCTGGTTCAGCTTCCAACAAGATGGCCGTCTTGCCCTCTTCCCCCATTTTTTGCTCGATCGCCCCGACGACATCGTCGAACGATTCGCATTCCTGCCCTTCGACAAGAATGGTGTTGTTTTGATCGATGCGAATCTCAATCGATTCCTGCTGCATCTCGTCAGTCATTGGCTGTGTCGACGCCCCATCATCTGGCTCTGGCGGTGGCACACTCATTGACTTCTGCAGCGTGAACGAAGCCGTGATCATGAAGAAAATCAGAAGCAGGAAGGTGACGTCGATCATTGGCGTCATGTCCAACTCTTCCACTTCCTTCGCTTCGCGGCCCGGGAAGTCTTCTTCTTCCTCTTCGTCTCTCTGACGCATCGGTGCCTGTGGCTGACCGATCACTTCATCAATTGGTGCTGGGACCGGAAGAACCGCTGTCGCCCCTAATGGAATCTTCGACGCGGCCTTCTTTGTCGCTTTTGTTGGCTTGGCCGGTACCGGAAGCTTCCGACTACCAGTGCCCTTGGACTTTCCTTTGGCTTTCGTTGTTTTCTTTGAAGTGACCGTTTTACCGGTGACCATCGGTACCGAGTTCGGATCCATCAACTCCAGTTCAGCCAAACATGGCAGCCTGACAAGGTTCAAGTCCTGTCCCTGCTTCTTGGCCGTCACCAGTTTCCGTACATCCTCAGCAATTTGTTCGGCGTCCGGATATCGCAGATCTCGGTCTCTGGCCATCATGCGATGGACCATCCGAGCAATCGGCGTAGGTACTTTTGGATTGCGTTCCTGAATATCTTCAGCGGTGTTATTCACGTGCTGGATGGCAATCGCCATCGCCGTGTCACCCTGAAACGGCGGTGCCCCCGTCAGCATGTGGTAGCAAGTCACGCCGAACGAATAGATATCAGATCGAACATCCAATTCCGCACCGCGGACCTGTTCCGGACTCATGTACAACGGCGTCCCGAGCGTCATGCCATCTTCGGTTAGGCTGCCGTCAGTCTTCTTTTCAGCCAACTGTGCCAGACCAAAGTCGGTAATCTTCACTTCACCACGCTTTGTCAGCATGATGTTCTCGGGCTTAATGTCCCGGTGGATGATTCCCGCTTTTCCGGCGGCTTTAAGGGCCGAAGCAATCTGCCGCATGATATGCAAAGTCGAACCAATGTCGGCCTTGCCCTTCGCCTTCAATAACTGAGCGAGGTTTTTGCCCTGAACGTACTCCTGAGCGATGTAGTGGAAGTTTTGCTCATGACCAATCGTGTAAACCTGAACGATGTTGGCGTGGTTCAATCCGGCGGCGGTCATCGCCTCCATCTTGAACCGCTTCACCATGGTGTCGTCTGAACCAGACATCAGGCTGGGGCGCATCACCTTGAGGGCGACGTGTCGACCTAGCGATTGCTGCTCGGCCAGATAAACATCCGCCATGCCGCCGCCACCGAGCTTTCGCATAACGCGAAATTCGCCCAGAGTTCGTTCAGTGAGGTCTACAGAGCCCATTGGTTACTTCTTTTCCTCAACGGCCTGATGAAACTCAATGCCCTCGACTTCTCGGCAGGCTCCATAGACTTCAGCAAGATATCCGTTCGGCACATCACGATCCGCTCGAATCAGCACTTGGTTCCCGGCAGATTCCGCCCTCTCACGAACAAGCGACGTCACTTCTTCCAACGTCACCTGGTTCCCGTCGATTTTCAGAATCGGCTTCTCACCATCGCTTAACGGAGCCAACACGCTTAGCTGAATCATGGATTCAGGCGTGACCCCTTTGCCGTTCTTCGCGGGAGCCAATTGCTCTTCGCCGCCCGGCTTCATGGTCGATGCGATCATGAAGAAGATCAGAAGCAGGAACGTCACGTCGATCATGGGAGTCATGTCGAGCTCGCCTTCGTCCAGCTTCTTCCTTCCGAACTCGTCGCCGCTCATGCTGCCCCCGTCGCTTCGTCGAGGTCTTCAAGAACCAGCCCAAGGTGGTCCTGGACACTGTCTTGCAGCTTACCGATTTGGACGTTGACCATGTTGCCAGCCAAGATCAGTGGCAAAGCAATCAGTAGTCCGGCAGCTGTCGTGAACAGGGCGAAACTGATGTCACCAGCTAAAGCCCCCGGGTCGAGACTACCCGAAGCCGACTGCTGCTCGATCTTGCCGAAGGCCGCGATCATACCGGTAACCGTTCCGAGTAGTCCGAGCATCGGAGCACTCTTAGCAACGGTTCCGATCCAAGACGTGCCGTATTCCAGGTCCGCTAGAATGTCACGGTTGAACTTTTCACCAAGCAACTTGCGAAGCTTATTCGGTGAACGCTCGCGATTTTGAATCGCCACCATCGCCAACTGCGGCACAGCCTTCGACCAGTAGTCCGGAGAATCGCAGAGTTCGGAAGCCGAATCGTACTTTCGAGCTTTCACATCGTTGCCCAGGTCTTCAAGAAAGTCCTGGGCGTCTGCTTCGCTGGAGAACTGCTTCTGTTTGATCCGCCGCAAGAGCAGGAAGGTGCAGTAGACACCGAACAGTGCAGCGACGGCCATACATGCGTAGATGAAGTAGCCGAACCACTCAAGAAAAAGAGTAATGCTCATAAGTTGTCTTTCACCCTCATTCGAGAGTGATCTGTTTTGTAGCGAACAGAGCCAGTCCTACTTCAGCACCTGTCGCGTCACCGAAAACTTGAAGCCATTCCCGTCTTCCATGACGGCAAAGTAAGTCCGTCGAATTCGATTCGACGGTTGGTTTTGAAACTTTCGCTCTTGTTGAATCAGCATCTGTTCAACATTCTGCGGATAGAAGTGAATGATCGCCGCACCGCTCGCATCGATACCAGCCTTCGCAAACAAAGCGCGGTCCGCTTTTGCTCGAGCACTGTTACCTTGCCAGTTCATGTTCAGGCGCTTGTCCTTCCCCTGTGTCTTGATTCGAGACGTCGGCTTATCCGCACTCATGTTTGTGAGATAAACCAGCTTGCGTTCAGATGGGAAGAACGCGGCAAGTTCGATTTTGAAAAAGTCCAACTGCTTCGCATAGGGCTTCAGCGATGTCTTGTCGCTGAATCGGACAAACCACCGCTGCTCTCGGGGATAACCACCCGGGCCACCACCGGCACCAAGAGGACCTCGTCCGGTTCCAACCGCTCTACCTGGAGTACCCTTATTCTCTGAACCAGTCACCTGAACTTCAGTTACCACCATTTGACTGGCGTTCTCTGACATCTCGACGACGTTCTCCAGCATCTCCATCATTTCGGTTTCTTCGGA
>JBGCDN010000388.1:0-2881 GCA_045105495.1 Planctomycetaceae bacterium | reverse complement strand
AGGTCGATACGTTCGATCCGAAGCCGAAGCTCAACGATCTGCATGTCACGGAATCCAAACGAACTGCGGGGCTGGCAAACGGTAAGCGGTTCTACGTCGGCAGTCCCTTCAAGTCGCGAAAGGTGGGTAAGGCTGGCATCGACATGAGCGAACCTTGGCAGCATCTTGCCGGAGTCGCTGACGAACTTTGTGTGTACCGCGGCTGCCAGGCAGAATCGCTGAATCACCCGGAAGCGTTGCTGCACATAAACACGGGCAGGCGTCTGGGCGGCGACCCAGGTCTCGGGGCTTGGTCTACGTATGGACTTGGTTCAGAGAACCAAAACCTACCGGGCTACGTCGTCATGACGGAACTGGCATTGCCACAAGCGGGACCGGCGAACTGGACCAACGGGTTCCTTCCCGCGTTCTATCAGGGCACTCGCCTGCGAACGAACGGTTCGCCGATTCTTGACCTCAACCCACCAGACTTCAAATCGCGAGCCCACCAACGGAAAGCTCTCGATCAACTCGCCAAACTCAACGCCGCCCACGCCGCGCGGCATCCGGAGCATGCGGATCTGGCGGCTCGCATGGAAAGCTACGAACTGGCTTACCGAATGCAAACAGCGGTGCCGGGTATCGTTGATATTAAGTCGGAACCAGAACACATACAGAAGATGTACGGACTTGATCAAAAGGAGACATCGGCGTTCGGACGACAGTGCTTGATGGCGAGGCGTCTAGTCCAGGAAGGCGTTCGGTTTGTGCAGATCTTCAGCGGCGGCTGGGACAGCCACGACTATCTGGAACGAGGACATTCGTCGCGAATCAAGAGCGTCGATCAGCCCATCGCGGCTCTCATCAAAGACCTGAAAGCTCAGGGCATGCTGGACGAAACCCTTGTCATGTGGACGGGTGAGTTTGGCCGAACGCCAGACAATAACTACCGCGGCGGCGTGACTTCACTCGGTCGAGGCCACAATGTTGACGCGATGAATATGTGGTTCGCCGGTGGAGGAACCAAGCGAGGAGCCATCGTCGGCGCAACCGACGAAATCGGCGCAGAAGCGGCAGAAGTGGTTCATCCAATCCGTGACGTGCACGTTACTTTGATGCGACTACTTGGACTAGACGACAACAAGCTAACGTACTTCCACGGCGGCCGATTCAAACAGCTCTCACAGTTTGGCGGCGAGGTCATTGACGAACTTCTGGCGTGAATAGGTTTCGTCCACACACAGCTTAGCAGTCTGTTGAAGAACCATAGTAGTACGACTCTCCGAGTCGTTTTTCGCGAGGATTCTCGCGACTCGGAAGAGTCGTGCTACATTCTTCAACGCCCTGGTAGGCATGCGTTTGAGCTTTGTAAGAACCACCACCAAGGCCATGGCGTCATGGTCGAATGGTACTGACTCTTGGGCCCGTCACTTCTTCGCCCCTGACTTTACGTCAGGGGTCCAATGGCTTTCTGCACTACTTGACACGCAGTTGCTCTGAAGTAGTGCACAAAGCCGCTAAACCCCCGACGTAAAGTCGGGGGCGGGCAAGCTAAAGTCAGTGCCATCGGCCTTACGACCGACGGCTCACAGGTTTGGCAACTGACTACAGTTGGATGGTTGCTTACCGTCGTCACCGAGTTCGATCAGATTGCTTGCTGATCTCGCCGACGGATTGGTACCTTGGAGTTTCCCACTTCAAAACGAGTACCAAACATGCATCGATTCGCTGCACTCGCAATTTGCGTCGGCTGCCTGCCAACTCTTGCGGCCGAACAGTCCAAGCCAAACATCATTTTCATTCTCGCTGACGACCTCGGCTACGGTGACCTTGGTTGCTATGGGCAAAAAATCGTCCAAACGCCACGACTGGATCAGATGGCGGCTGAAGGCATTCGCTTCACGGACTTCTATGCTGGGTGCACAGTGTGTGCTCCGTCGCGAAGCGTTCTGATGACCGGTCAGCACATGGGTCACACGCATGTCCGAGGCAACGCGGGTGGCGAAGATATGTCGAAGCAATCACTGCGCGATGAAGATGTCACCGTTGCAGAAGTTCTGAAGTCCGCTGGCTACACGACCGCGCTTTGCGGTAAGTGGGGGCTGGGTGACGACGCGAAGGGTGGCTACTCGGGGTTGCCGAGGCGACAGGGGTTCGACTTCTTCTTCGGCTATCTGAATCAAAAGCACGCTCACAACTACTATCCGGAGTTCTTGTGGCGGAATGAATCGAAGCAGACGCTTCGCAATGTTGTTCAACAGAGTTCCAACAAATACGGCGGCTTCATCGGTGGGTGGGGAACGACTCGCGTGGACTACAGCCACGACATGGTGGTTCACGAGGCAATCCAGTTCATCAAGGTGAATGGTGGCGATCGCGATGAGGGCAGGGCAGCAACGGCTCCGTTCTTTCTGTTCGTCTCACTCACGATTCCGCACGCGAACAATGAAGGAACGCGAGGAACCGGCGATGGCCAGGAGGTTCCGGACTACGGAATTTACACCGACGAAGAATGGGACAATCCAGACAAAGGCCAGGCCGCGATGATTACTCGAATGGATTCAGACGTTGGTCGAATTCTTGATCTGCTCGACGAACTCGGCATCGGCGAGAACACGGTCGTCATGTTTTCCAGCGACAATGGACACCACGACGAAGGCGGCCACAACACAGACCTGTTCGACCCCAACGGACCACTCCGCGGAATGAAGCGTGATCTCTACGAAGGCGGAATCCGCGTGCCCATGATTGTCAGATGGCTGGGCACCGCTCCAGAAGGCAAGACGTCAAAGCACGTCGGTTACTTCGGCGACCTGATGGCCACAGTCGGAGAACTGTCCGGTGCGGCGACTCCTGAAAACACAGACTCCATCAGCTTCGTCCCGACCATCAAAGGGCAGGA
>JBGCDN010000387.1:0-4217 GCA_045105495.1 Planctomycetaceae bacterium | reverse complement strand
CGGCGCACTTTTCCCTCACTTGTATGCACCGCTGCAGCTAAGCGATGTGGTTCAGGTCGATCCGTTGCCTCTCGGTGACGACGGGGTGCATGCGATTCCGCAGCATGTCCAATGACAGACGAGATTCAGTACGTCGAACATTCTCGATATGGCAACACCCCGAACTTCACCGGATTGAATCCAGACCCGATGGATCCGGAAGTCGAGTTGCACTGGTACTCGACGTCTTTGAAAGAAATTGAGACGCGGTACGCGGCGGAGTATGAAGCTCTGACCGGCGAAAAGCTGCCGCACGATGATCCGACGAGAACATGGCTGACTCCGTACCGGCGTAGAAAAGACGAATTCTTCAAGAGAATCGAAAACACCGCAATCGTCGCAGACCCTTCGAAGTACAAAGGGGAGCCAATATTTGCTGAGTTCACTCATTACTTCGACATACAACGGCAGTGTATTGGCTGTCGTAAGCTGTTTCTCTTCTATGCCGAAGAGCAGAAGTACTGGTACGAGGTCCTGCAGTTCGCACTGGAAGCCACCGCAAAACATTGTGTTGTTTGCCGGAAGCGGAGCCAGCAGGCTGCCTGGTCTGCCAAACGTTACAAGACGCTTTCTCATGTGAAGCCCCGGTCGTTTGCAGAAGACCTGGAGATGGCCGAGTGTGCGTTGAAACTGGTTGAGAGACGACTGGGAGCAACGAAACTTCTCAACCGTGCGAGAATGCTGCTCAACCGAGTTCAAAACAAGGCGACAGAAACAGGACTGCTGACACAGGCGAGTCAGCTATCGGATCGGCTGGAAACACTCACTGGTCAGTGACCCAATACGAACAGAAGTGCCCACACGAGGCAAAACGTATTGAGCCTTTCCCATTCAACAATTCGTCATTCAACATGCCGGGGCAATTCCCAAGCACCAATCCACCTTGCTACAGTCCGGACTGGAGAAGGCGCCTAACGTGTGGGGTGGCGAATGGGAACGGCTTTTGTTTCGTTTGGTGGGAATGTTGGCGACGTCGCAGAGACGTTCGACCAAGCCGCTGAAATGCTGAACGCCGCTTACGGCGAAGTAGTCCGGTTAAGCTCTCTGTTCTCCACAAGTGCTGTCGGCGAAGACGCAGGCGATCCGTTTCTCAATGCGGTCGCTCAGATAGAAACGCATCTGACTCCCGAGCAATTATTGGACGGACTGCTCGAGATCGAAGAACGACTTGGTCGAGAACGCACCGTTCGCTGGGGACCAAGAACGCTCGATCTCGACCTACTACTCTACGACGACGTTATCCTCGAAACAGAGAAGCTCGTTCTGCCGCACCCGCGTTGCTGGTATCGCAAATTCGTGTTGGACGGATTGGCAGAGATAGGCGGCAAAGTTCAGCACCCGCTCAAACGCGTCTCAATGAGCCAGCTTAAATCGCAAATCACTCGCGTCCCATTCGAACTTGGGATCACTGAAGCCGACACCGAAGTGGGAACGGCATTGCTGGATTACGTCAACAGTCATTACTTGGATGCTGACGCAATCCCATGGACCTTCGGAGACCCCAATCCGAACCTCATCATCTGGCACGCCCAAACTTCCTACCCATTTCAAGAACTACCGCTCCTGCCAAGGCTAGACCTCACCCGCGAAGTCGGCAGCCCCGAAGTCGCCATCCGAGACGTCCTCGCCTCTGTCGGCAAACGTCCCGTTTGATCAGGTGCGGCGGCCGTGTTGGGTTGGCGTGTATCGGGATTTGTTTCGCCGCGTGGGCGGTTTGACTGGGAGATGCCTACGCGCGTCACAATGTGAGCCGCAGGCCGTAAGGCCTCGGGTGGCTGTTTCACCAATAGGATAGCCCCGGGAAGAGATTGACCGCCTCAAATAAATGATGAGTAATCTCTACCCGACGGCTTACGCCGATTCGGCTCACCGGAAAATGCCTACTGCAAGAACGGGTTTGTGGCGCGTTCGTGGCCGATTTGGGTTTCAGGGCCGTGACCGCACAGCACAAGCGTTTCGTCAGGAAGCGTCAGCAGCTTCGTCTTGATGGATTCAATTAGCTGCGCGTGATTGCCGCCGGGTAAGTCGGTACGTCCGATGGAACCGTTGAAGATCGCATCGCCAGCGATCAACAAAGGACCGCTGCCCTCGCGTCCATCCAGATTCCAATCAACGTTTTCGAAGTAGAACGCGAGGTGACCTGGTGAGTGGCCTGGCGTAAACAAGGCCGTTGCTGTGAAGCTTCCCACTTGCAGTTCATCGCCATCTTCGAGGTACTGCGTCGGTTCAGGACAGTCTTCGTAGCCACCGCCGCCTAGCCCAAACAGAACCGCTTGCCGAGAACCAACCCCCGCGCGCATGTCGGATTCGATTTGGTGTCCGAAGAGAGGCAGTTCCCCGTCGAACCCTCGCAGGAACCCCGCGACGCCACCGCAGTGATCGATGTGCGAATGAGTCAGAACGAGGGATTGAAGTTCCGTCCCAGATTCCTTGACGGCATCCAATAGGTACTGGCTTTCTCCGCCAGCATCCAGCAGGACGGATTGATTGGTCGTATCGTCAATCAGCAGCCGACAATTCTGTTGAAAATCTGTGATGGTGAATGTCTGAATCTTCAGCATGCGAACGGTCTCTGCAGCGGTTGGCGAAGTAGATTGAGACCTCGTTTTACTTCTTAAGCAACATGGCGTCTACGACCTGTGGGCTTAGCCATCGGGCTGGCATATGAGCCGCTCGCGATCAGGGATACACCTCATGCGCTGTCGTTACTGGCACCAGATCCTGTCGGCCAGCCCAGTGAGAACAGCCGTCACTACGTTGAACATTGATGGTCGGAATCCGTCGCATTATTCGGCTCACAAGGCCGTAAGACCTGTTTTGGTTCACTTTTGGACCGTTTTTCCGTCAGTTTGTCGCGACCGTTCGTATCAAGTGCTTTAATGGCCGCTTTACTGTTGAGCCCCGTCCGGAACCCTCTTCACGTGATTTCATCCTCCGCATACCTGCGATCGTTTTGCGCACTCGTTTGTGTTCTGGCGACGACATTAAACGCCACCGCGGCAGACAAGGTAGAGATTCGAAGCATCGGGTTTGACGGCTACTTTGCAGTTGGACGCATCACGCCCCTGACGGTCGACGTCACACTCGACAAGGCAGCTGAAGCAGTCGTTCGCGTCTCCGCACCTGATCCACAGGGAAATTCAGCATACTTCCAATCGGCCCCGGTCTCGGTTTCAGCCGGTACGACCGAAACCATTTCGGTTGAGTTTCAGTCGGGCCAACTAGGCTCGCCGATTTCGGTCGATATCCTCGTCGATGGAAAGGTGGTCGCCGGTACCCGCAAGGTGCTTGGTGAGAACAGCGGAATGTTGTCTCCCGGTGTTGCAATCGTCGGCATGCTCGGAAACCCGCAAGGCTTACCTCAGTGGTTCAACGCACGGCGAATCGAGATACCGTTTGCCGCCGGCGATAAGTCGAAACGTCGTGACGACAACGTGACTCGAACCCAATCCGAAGCGAAAGCCCTCGCAGACGAAGTTATTCAGAAACTCGAAAGCGGCAAAGCAGACTTCGATGAACTGCAGCTTGAGTACTCTGAGTCTTCACGCACCCTCGGAGTTTTCACTGAGAACTCTGACACAGCCAACATCATCGGTGCACTCCGAACGGTGACCGTTGGATCGATCGATGGCCCCTTCAAAATCGATCAGTCCTACCACATCTTCAAGCGCGAACGTCTACCCACCAGCGTAATCGCTGAACAGCAATCGGATCGACTGTTTCTGGACCTGAAGAGCTCTGCACTTCCGAAAATTGCCAGTGGATTTTCGGCCATCGACTCACTGGTCATCGCAGCTGACTACGATCTGTCTGAACAGCAGGTTCAAGCTGTCAGCGAATGGGTTCATTACGGCGGGCACCTGTTGGTGTCTGTTGGAAAAGATGTCGATTCGTATCTGAAGTCGCCGCTTGGCAAAGAACTCCAGCGATGGATTCCAATTGAACCATCAACATCACGGCTGTCTGAACTGCCGGGCTTTTCGAGCTTCGCCGACAGCCAATCAGCAATTGCAATCACAACTGGCATGCCTGTCACCGCAGCTCGCATTGGGGAAACTCCCGGTGTCACACTGGTCTCCGGGTCAGATGGGCCGCTGGTCGAACAGAGAATGGTCGGCTTCGGTCGAGTCACGTTAGTGGGAGTCGACATCGCTGACGGCCCACTTGTGAAACGGGAC
>JBGCDN010000386.1:0-3013 GCA_045105495.1 Planctomycetaceae bacterium | reverse complement strand
GCCATGGCTGACAAAGGTGCAACGATGCCAGTCAAGGCGACACACAACAACGCTTTCTTGAAAATGTTCATCTTCCTGCTCCCACAGCTGGAGTTCATTTGTGATTTGAATCCGCGGTCAGCGGTGAGTGTCATACTCACTTGACTCACTCCTTAATGCGAAAATCGTGGCCATACGCCCAAGCTCATTTCGAACACTTTTGCAAAACCTTGTGGTGCAGCCTGACGTGCATCCATCGAAGTGTGTCTGGTGCCCGCGTTTTGAAGGAACAACGGCCAGTGCCGAGGCTCGACTGAGGGAACGGCGAGGAACGTCATCGACTTTCGACCTGCCGCTGCTTGGCCGACGACAACGCGCCGCGACCGCCAGGCCACTCAACGTCCGCATCGATCCCTGAACGACGATGGACCGCGAAAAAAATTCTTCGGCGGTCAACGCGGTAGCCGTTGCGTGAAGTCCGAGGTCATCGGCTGACGACAGCGATGACCAAACCGGTTTCTGTCTTGCGTGGCCCAAGCTGCACTTGAACCGGACATGTCCGTGTGAGACAGCGTTCGTTCGAAACAGGATCAACTACGAATGATGGATCGTTAGTTGTGGCAACGGAGGCTTGGGCGTCGATCAGGCTGCTTTCGTTAGCGTTTGAGTGCCGCAGTACAGAACAATGGTGGCCTCTCCAGTCTGGTCGCGTATCAACGACCATCACATCCAGGCGATGCTGGTCATCAAGTGCCGTTCCGGGGACTGGCAGGTCCGTTGTCTCAATCGTCATGACCAGCACACCAAGGACTTTGTCTTCGCTTGTTTTGATAGGCGTCGAGAACGCGATTTTTCGACAATTGTCGGTGCTACTGACGAATACTGGTGACACCGCACTTTGCCGAATCGGCGCAGCAGTCTTTCCTTTCGGCAGTTCGACGGCGGAGCCATGAAAGTACGAGCGGTGGGCGAAGTTTCGTTCGACACCAAAGCCGAGCTTGTTTGAACGAGGAAATCGGCCAAGTTGCCTTCCGTTGTCATCAAGCACAAAAAGACTGGAGATCTTATCTCGGCCGGTTCGCACGATTCCTGATCGGCGACGATTCAACCAGTCCTCGAGTTCACCAAATCCGGCTGGTGAAGTGAGGGCGTTTTGCATCAGTGTTGGAAGCTGGGAATCACCAGCGGCTCCGCGCAGTTGAGCCCATCGGCGTTCGATTTCTTTCGACACGTTCTCCGCCCCGAAACTTGCTAGCATCGACATAGCTTCGTTCCGTCGCGATTGGTCGCTGGCTTGTCTCTGCACCGAAATTGCTCCAACAGTTACGCTGCTCGCTGCGATCGCGATCCCAGACGACATCAGCTTCAATGCATGTCGTCGGGAGAAACGCCTTAGCTTTGACACCCCATCTTCCGGAGCGGCATTTGTTGGTCGATCGTCTAGCCAGCACTGAAGATCTGCGGCGAGCTCGGCCGCAGACCTATACCGCTGCCGCAGATCCGGATCTATGGCTTTGGTGCAGATCTTGATTAGCGAAGTCCGCTTTCGACGATCGAGCCTCTGCAGCAACCTGGTCACAGGCTGGCTGGTCCTTCGCCGACAACCATGAAGCAGATAGTGCAGAGTCGAGCCCAGCGAGAACACTTCTGTCGCGATACTTGGCGGCTGGCTCAAGCGATCTGGGTCAACATGGTTTAGCGTAAAGCCCGGCGGACAATCTCCAAGGTTGCCGACCGTGACTGCTCCCTCGGTGCATTCTGTTGTCCCTTGCAACTGCGTCGCCTCGCCCCAGTCGAGCACGACAGTATCGCCGAACTTACCAATTACGATATGTGATGGTTTGATATCGTTGTGAAGAATGCCGCGCTTGTGTGCATAGTGAATCGTCTGACAGGCTGAGATGAAGTGTCGGAGAAGCTGACGGATTCGTTGCGTGTCTGGTTGACGGCGGTGCATTTCATCTGCACACACATCAAGCCCGCGACCAAGGATCAACCGCATAGAATGGAATGGGCGCCCGGACGGCGCGGTACCTGACGCGTAGATGGCCGCGACGCCAGGATGGTCCAATTGGCCTGTGACTGACGCTTCGCGGCGGAACCGATCAAGCCGACGCGAATCTCTGAGCAATCGGCGATGAATGATCTTTACGGCAACTTCGCGACGAAGGCGTGAATCGTACGCCCGATAGACATCGCCCATTCCAGCCCGGGCGATTCGCTCACGGAGTTCGTACCTTTGACTGACCTCAAGCACTGTAGCGACGTCGTCAGCGGGAACTTCAATGTCAGTTGGCTCCTGCATGAGCATTTCAGCTCGGCACAAGAGGTCGATCTCCTCCTGCAGCCGATTTGCCATGGCTTCGTCATCGGTCAAAGCTGACGCAGGCAAGTTTTGTCCTTGCTGGTAAATCCGTTCCCACTCCCGCAATAGCGGCTGAACTACATTCGTTGTGGTGTTCATCATCAAACCTGTGCAACTTGCTGGTAGTCGTATAGGGACATTCAAACAGTGGGTGGAGGAACTTGCCGCGCGATCTGCATCCGCGCCCTCTGCCAGCGAGTTTGGATGGTATTCTCTGATACGCCAAGAAGCTCTGCCGCTTCTCGTTGTGACATATCCGAGTAATGAAGCAGATCGAACAGCACTCTCAGTTGCTCTGGTAGCTTCTCTACGGCGCGATGGAAGTCAGTCCATTCCGCAAGTCGGGCCGGGTCCATAGTTTGACACGATGGCGTTACGCAGGATCCGATCTGAGAAGTATCAGAACCCAGTCGTCCCTGAGCGATTACATTCGCTCCGTAGCCGCGAGGTCCGTAGTAGTGACGCTTTAGATCAATCAGGGTGAACCGGATTTGCATCGCCGCCAGTCGGAAAAAATGCAGCTTCGATGTTGGTGTTGTTTTCCGTAGTGCCTCGGCCAGTCGAATACATCCTTCATTCAGCACGTCGTGGGTTTGCTCGTGATTAGCGACGGCAGGGAACGATGCGAGGATCCTTCTGCTAAGTCGTTCCAGCTGCTGGAAGCTAACC
>JBGCDN010000385.1:0-10955 GCA_045105495.1 Planctomycetaceae bacterium | reverse complement strand
CAATTGAGGTAGGCGACTTCACCTTGAACTTTGACTTGGGAGTTGGATTTCTTCCATTCCGTGAACCCACTTTTGGCGTTCTCTTTTGCTTCCTGCAGCTCGACTTCGGCGGCGGCAATATTCAACCGCAGTGCGTCCATTGAGCTCGTTGCGTCACTCTTCGGCAGCAAGAGTGTCGGCGTTGGAACCGATGGCGTGAAGAACGAATACAATCCAGCTTCATCGATGTTGTTGAAGAACGCGAACAGCTGGAAGTACTCTTTTTTGGTCTGCGGGTCGTACTTGTGATCGTGACACCGCGCACACTCCATGGTGAGGCCAAGAAACACTGTCGAAAACGTCTGCGCGCGGTCGGCGACGTATTCGACTCGGAATTCTTCCGGGACACTGCCGCCTTCCACCTTCTGCGGATGCAATCGGTTGAATGTGGTCGCCAGGATCTGATCCTGCGTCGCTTCCGGAATCAAATCGCCAGCAAGCTGCTCGGTCGCGAACTCGTTGTAAGGCATGTTCTTATTGAAGGCCTTGATGACCCAGTCTCGCCACGGCCAGACGAACCGATCTCTGTCCTGCTGATAACCGTAGGTGTCGCTGTACCGCGCGACGTCCAGCCATTCGGAAGTCATGCGTTCGCCGTAGGCTGAAGAAGCCAACAAACGATCGACCACGGTTTCGAACGCAGTTTCAGAATCGTCTGCAAGAAACGCATCGATCTCTTCCAGTGTCGGTGGCAGGCCCGTCAAATCAAACGTGACTCGACGGAGCAGGCGTTCCTTATTCGCCGAACCAGTTGGCTTAAGCTTTTCCTCGGTGAGCCGTTTCAGAACGAACTGATCGATGGAATTTCGGGGCCAATCCCCAGCGTTCTCCGGTACATCGATTGTCTTCCTGACAGGGATGAACGACCAATGATCCTTCCATTCGGCTCCTTGCTGAATCCACTTCTTCAGCGCATCAACTTCAGCCTTGGAGACAGACAAGTTCGATTCCGGAGGCGGCATCACAACGTCGGGGTCGGTCGATGTGATACGACGAATCAGCTCGCTCTGCGAAACGTCGCCCGGTTTGATGACGTGAGATACATCGCCCGTCTGCGATTCTGCAAAGGCTCCGTCTTTCGTATCGAGCCGCAAATCTGCTGCTCGGTTCTCTGCATCCGGTCCATGACAGAAGAAACATCGGTCAG
Organism: Planctomycetaceae bacterium; assembly: GCA_045105495.1. GTDB lineage: Bacteria > Planctomycetota > Planctomycetia > Planctomycetales > Planctomycetaceae > CAYNWT01. The sequence goes on along the minus strand of JBGCDN010000385.1, from coordinate 9,769 downwards.
AAAGAACCGGCTTCACATCGAAATTGAAATCAACGCGATCCTGAGCGTTGGCGGCCAGCGAAGTTGCGAAGACAAGAATCGCAGGAAGAAACAATCTGAACATAGGTAGCAGCAATCAGCGGTGAGGAAATGGCGGGCCACCGATTGTAGCGTACTGCCTACCGCAGATCTGCAGTCGGAATTCGAAATCAACATCGGACGGTTACCTGGCTGATCGTTCAGGGTGGCTCCCTTATTCTTCATCAGCGGCTCCGGAGCCCGTGCACTACTGCACGTTCGCCTGACAGGTAAAAAACGTGAATGGCAGATCGGCGACCAAGGCTATTCGGACTGCTTGTCAGTAGCAAATTGGAGTTTCATCTGAACAAAGAAGTCGAGAAGAGCTTTGTGCCCACGTCGATTGGTTCGCGCGATCACCTTTTTTTCAATCATCGAAACATTCGCCCCGGTCGGAGATTCTTCCTTCGGCAGGACAATGTTGATCGCATCCAATAGCTCTTGGCCCTCATTCGACGGCATCACAAGTTCGTAGACACGCGTGTCCAGAGCGGCTTCGGCGACTTCGGCTGTCGTGATCACGAGAAACTCGTTTCGAATGATGTAGTCGAGCGGTTCGGTGGTCTCGTCCAAACGTTGGAGGACAATTTCCAAGGCAGAACCGATCTGGATGTCAGAGATCTGGAGGTCTTCTTGAACAGTCAGATCTTCAAGGCTTGAAATGTCGGCGTCCGAAAGGGCTTTTCGGTCGGCCATAATTCGAAGACCGTGAACATCGGCCATGAAGTCCAGAACACTTTTTAAGGAGTCACCACCCGTTATTGGTTCAGTCTTGCCGCCCAAAATATTCTCTATCCGCAAAGCTGACTCACGCTTCTCGCGGAGAGCCTTGAGTTTCCCCTGAAAGGTGTCCCTGGGAAGCATCCGGCTTTTCGTTGCGGCAAGTTCAGTGCTGATCAACGACGCCTGATTCTTTAACTCTGCGGCTTCCGCGTGCTTGTTGGTGAGGCGTAGCCTTTCTGATTTCAGCAAGAGTGCTGCGGCTTTGTTCTCTCGCTCCATCGTTCGAACCGAAAACAGTTCCTTGTCAACTTCTGACAGTCGGTGGAACCGACCTGCATCCCGTAGTTTGTCAGCGATACCTTTCAGATCGCGGACCTTCGCCTCGAGTTGCGATGCGGTCTTGGTAAGCTTCTTTTCAGCGTCGTCTATTCGTTTGAGTTCTGCCTGAACGTAGCTATGGCTGAGGCCTTCGGGCTGCGTCGGTTCACCCGCATTGAATGGATTGTCTTGCCGATCGGTCGACTGTGACAGACTTGCAAGCGAGATGGAAACTGGGTCATTTGCGATGGTTGTTCGCGTGTCCAAAGATCCAACCGAAGTGAAGGTATTGGACGAGCCGTCAAAAGCCTGGGCGCAGATCGTCCCAACGGTCACAAGTAACGCCAGCGAAGCCGTAATCGTAAGTGGTTTCAAAATCGACATTCGAAGTGCTTCCTTTCCCGCGACGCGGAGAGTGGTTTGAGAAATCGTGTCAGGCATCGGCGTTCCTGACCAACCAGACGCACAGGCCGATACAGTGAGATCAATCAGCGATGGTGAAACCGCTGCACTCGCGTGTTCAGCAGAAACGCAAATCACGCTCAGCATGCCAGTCAACGAAACGCCTCGACGGGTTAACTGGACACGAAGCTGTTGACGTCCTCGCTTAATGCGACCGTCAATTGTTCCTTGAGACGTACCAAGGTCTGCGGCGATCTCTTTGCTGGTTTTTCCGCAGAGGTAGAAGAGAATCAACGGTGCTCGAAACTTTTCCGGCAGCCTTTGAATTTCTTCGTCCACTACCTGACGGTCGAACTCGTGTTCGAGTTTTTCAAAAGGGTCGTCGGTCTGCATAGGTTCAGACACCAAGGTTGGTTCTACACGTTTCCGTTTCCGTGCGATGTCTACGGAAACTCGGAAAGCAACACCGTAAAGCCACGCCGACAGGGATTCTCTTTTACGGATCTTCTTCGCGCGTTTTGACAAGACAATGAACGTTGCCTGAAACCCATCTTCCGCATCTTCAAGATGAGAAAGAACGCGGACACAAACTCCCATCACCAGTGGGCCGTGCCGGGCAACAATCTCCCGAAACGCCGCCTCGTCGCGATTCGCAACAAATCGCAACAACAGTTGTGGATCGTCCAGTGACGAAATCTGTTCGCCATCAGTTGACGTGTGAGAAAGTGTGTTTGACATGGTTTCGCTAACTAGTCGAAACGAATTCCGTCCTTCGGCGCGATACTTTCAACTTTCTTCGGAATGCAGAGTCGCCAACAGAATGGTGGTACAATGGCGGAGTGCTTGGTCGCCAATCTGGCGGGCCTGTGCCAGTTTCATCTTAACCACCGCTCACAACCACAATGCCCACAATTGTTATTTTCGAAGACGAACCCTATTGGGCTCCGGAACTACGCCGGCAGTTCCTTGAAAACGATTCGGTTCGAGTTCGACATTGCCAGGTGGTGGGATCGGTTCCGGTCGCGTCGGCAAGTGATGTGCTGCTTGTGTCGCTGGATCGGCGGGAACGCGAATGCCTTGAACTGCTTCGCCAAGTGTCCGGCTATTTCGTGATCTTCATCGGTTCTGAATCAACCGCCGATCTGGAACGTCCGTTCCGCGAAGCCGGCGTACATTCTTTCCTGACGCAAACCCTGAGCGGTGAGGAACTTGCGCGACGAATCCAACTTGTATGGGCCGCGCCGGTGTGATGTTTGAGAATCGGTTGGGCGGGGTGGTTGTGTCGCTGTTGGTTCACGTCTAGTATCGCTCAAGGTCGTGTGAAACGCGGTGTTTCCGTCTCTCGACGATGGAACCAAAACGCTTTTACGCCGGTTCACTCTCCAAACCTCCAACTCGAATGCGTCGGAAGCAACAGCTTCCAGATCCACTGCAGAATCGCCATGACATCCGAAGAACTGAAGCAAATTGTTGGCAAGATTACTGATCCTGAAATCGGACGATCTCTTTCCGATCTCAACATGGTGAAGTCAGCGACAGTAGATGGTTCGACAGCGTCAGCCACCATCATTCTTCCAACGCATGCCTACCCCGGACGCGAACGCATCACCGCCGCAATCAACGAAGCCGCTGGCCAGGATGTTGCCGTTTCTTTTGAACACAATGTCAAAGGGAAGAACACCGGCGGAAGCATTGGCCTGAAGGTGAAGAACGTCATCGCAGTTGGAAGTGGTAAGGGAGGCGTTGGCAAAAGCACCGTCGCTGCATCGTTGGCCTGTGGCCTGAAATCAATGGGAGCCAAAGTTGGTCTCATGGATGCCGACGTTTATGGGCCCAGCATTCCACACATGATGAACGCGGAAGCAAAACCTGCCGCCGTCGATAAGACATCGCCCGAAGGTCAGAAGATCACGCGGATTGAACCAGTCGAGGTTGACGGCCTGAAATTGATGTCCATGGGCTTCTTCACAGAACCTGGACAAGCTGTGGTCTGGCGTGGCCCAATGCTGCACAAAGCGCTCACTCAGTTCCTGAAAGACACCGACTGGGGTGAACTGGATTACCTCATCATCGACCTGCCACCAGGTACGGGTGATGTTTCGCTGACTCTGTCGCAGCTGGTCGGACTCGCCGGAGCGGTCATTGTTTGTACTCCACAACAAGTTGCGTTGCTGGACGCCGTCAAAGCCATCGACATGTACAAGAAGGTCAACGTGCCGATTCTGGGCATCGTTGAAAACATGTCGGGCGAAATCTTCGGACGGGGCGGAGCGAAAGCCAAGGCAGAAGAAATGGGCGTACCGTTCCTCGGCGAAATCCCAATCGAGGCTACCATCCGTGTGAAGGGTGACGATGGTCAAATTCCCGCGTTGTTCACGGAAGATCATCCCGCGAAAGAAGCACTGCTGAACGTCTGCCAGACGACGGCAATGCAGATCGCCAAAGAACTTCTTGAAACACCGCAGATGCCGACTTTGGAAATTCTGTAGCAGCGTTGGTGTCCGCCTTATGCGGGCTCAATGACTGGCGATCAGAATTTCGGTGCTTGCTTTAACCTGACGAAATCGCTGCAAACGTTGTCTTAGTCGACGGCCATTCGTCACCAGTGCAACGGAACGTTGCGATGAACAATGTTGAAGAGTTAATCGAGGATTTTCAGGATCTGGACGATCGCGAAGCGAACCAGATGCTTGACGAACTTGGGCGCGAGCTGCCTGAGATTCCGGAATCTGTTCGACGCGATGAATTTCTCGTTCCCGGCTGCCAATCGCGAGTTTGGTTGGTGGCCGAATTGGAAGGAACACCGGAAACCGGTTCCGTTCAAATCACGGCTGACAGTGATGCCATCGTCGTGAAGGGCTTGATTTTTGTCGCCAAAGAGATCTTCGACGGTCGGACTCCCAGAGAGATTTTGGATGCGGACTACCAATCGGTTTTCGACCGTATGGGCGTCGGGCGACTCATCACGCCGCAGCGCAAGAACGGATTGAACTCGGTCATTCGTCGCATTCGAACCTTCGCCGCCACAGCTCTTGGCGAAACTGCAGATGAAGAATCAAACAGCCAATCTGCTCCGACTCCACCAACGATTGTCGAACCAACTCGATCGATTACTGACATCAAAGACGAGTTCCCAATCCTCCAACAACGGCTCGATGGCGATCGATCAGTTGTCTATCTGGATAGCGGAGCGTCGGCTCAAAAGCCGGCCTGTGTGACCGAAAAAGAACAAGAGGTGGAACGCGAATACTTCGCCAACGCGTTCCGCGGAACCTACTACTTCGGCACAAGAGTCGACGACGAAATTGAAGCGGCTCGCGAATCCGTCCGGCGTCTCATCAACGCCCGATCGACATCGGAAGTGGTCTTCACCGCAGGCACAACAATGGGCATCAATCTGATTGCTCAGGGTTGGGGGCGTGAACACATTAAAGCTAGTGACGAGATTGTTCTGACGGAAATGGAACACCACGCGAACCACGTTCCATGGCAAATGATCGCCAAGGAAGTCGGCGCGACGTTGCGGTTTTTGCCCATGACGGACGACTTGCGATTGGACGAAACAGAGTTCGAGAACGTCATTACAGACAAGTGCAAACTGGTCGCAGTGACCGGCATGAGCAACGTGCTGGGAACAGTGAATCCAGTGAAGAAGCTAGCCGAGCGAGCCCACGCTGTCGGAGCTCGTATCCTTGTTGATGGGGCCCAAACGGTTCCTCACCAGCGAGTCGATGTGCAGGCAGATGATGTCGACTTCCTTGTATTCTCCGGTCATAAGATCTACGGCCCAACCGGCGTTGGTGTTCTCTACGGGAAAGCAGCCGCCCTCGAAGAAGTTCGCCCGTTGTTTGGTGGCGGTCACATGATTCAAAGTGTTGGCCTGGAAGAGTCCACCTATGCCGAACTGCCCGCACGGCTTGAAGCGGGGACGATGCCTATCGTGCAGATCATTGGCCTTGGTGCTGCAGTGCAGTTTGTTGAATCGTTCGGTCTTGAAGCGATGCACGAACACGAAACGAACCTATTGCGATACGCCCACGAGAAATTGTCAGCCATTCCCGGCGTCACGATCTATGGCCCGGCTATCGAGCACAAAGGGGCAATCGTCAGCTTCACGGTTGATGGAATCTCGGCGGAGGACCTGGCGAACCGACTCGACGCGCAGGGCGTGTTCACTCGACACGGTCACCACTGCACCATGCCGCTGCACAAGAAGCTCGGTGTCCCGGCGACCACGCGGGCAAGCTTCGGCGTTTACAACACGCTAAGCGATATCGACGCCCTGACTGAAGTCATCATTGCCGCCAAGGGCGACTAGCCGAGCAGCCTGCTTCTCTTCTCGCCGAATCGACCCCTCAACCGTCGCGCCAACTTTCATCGAGACTGTCATGTCTGAACATAAGTGGAAAACGATCCGCATCGGCCAGCACCCGGCAGATGTTCTCGAACCCGCTGAACCCCTGACCGACCGTGCGGTGTTGTTTCTGCATGGGCATGGCGAACGGACGTTGGCGGATAACCCAGTGTTCACAAAATTGCTGGGAGACAAGGGACTGCGTGTCGTCTGCCCACATGGCGGCCAAGGCTGGTGGCTCGACCGGATCTGTAGGCCGTTCGATGAGAGCCAAACTCCAGCTGCATACGTTCGTGATGAAGTACTGCCGTGGATTCGAGGAAACTGGAATGCCGAACCGCCTCGAGTCGCGTTACTCGGCGTCAGCATGGGAGCCCAGGGAGTGCTTCACATGGCGTACCCGGATGGACGCAGTTTTCCGGTAGTTGTGGCCATCTCGCCGATTGTGGATTTCTACCACTGCCTCGGTAACGGCTTCCCGCTTGACGACATGTATGCAAATGCAGAAGAAGCTCGACAGTCAAACGTGACCTTGCACCTGAACCCACTCAACTGGCCTCGCTACCAAAATTTGTTTTGCGACCCGCAGGACGTTTGGATGGAGGGCTGTGAACGGCTCGGCATGAAGTTGTCGGCATCCGGCATTATTCACGAACGCGATTTCGAAACGAGCGGCGGCGGTCATACGTGGGAATACTTCGATCGCGTCGCCCCGAAAGCGATTGACTATCTGGCTCGGAAACTTCAGCGTGTTCTGGACGAACTTGCTTGAACCCGTTGCGTAGGGCTGGTTCTCTTCGAGTCGCTTGGATTCGTTTCGAGTGTTAGCGATGATCTGAACCAGCTGTCGGCGTTTTCGAAAAACCCGACACCGAAAACTCGCTTCTCAAACCCAAGCGTATAGAAACCGGACCCCGGCAATTCCGGGAGACTCCGTCCGCTTGATGTCCAAATACGTCGGATAAATAAACATGGATATTCACGATCTCACTCGACGCCTGCAGAAAAAGAACGACAACAAGATTGTTCTGTGTGTTGCCGACGGACTCGGCGGCCTTCCGCTAGAACCGGGTGGTAAGACTGAACTCGAAACAGCGAACACGCCGAACCTGGACAAACTGGCGTATCGTTCTTCACTTGGACTCAGCACTCCGGTTCTGCCCGGTATTGCTCCTGGCAGCGGCCCTGGTCATCTTGGCCTGTTTGGCTACGACCCGTTGAAGTACGACATCGGCCGCGGTGTTCTTGAAGCCCTCGGAATTGATTTTGATCTGGGGCCAAACGATGTCGCCATCCGCGGCAACTTTTGCACTGTCGATGACGATGGAAACATCACAGACCGTCGAGCTGGCCGTATTCCAAACGAAATCGGAAAGCCACTCTGCGAGAAGCTCGACAAGATCGAGATTCCAGGTGTCGAGGTTTTTGTTCGACACGTAAAAGAATACAGGCTGGTCATCGTATTCCGTGGCGAAGGGCTTGGCGGCAGCGTGAACGATACTGATCCTCAACGAACCGGTGTGCCACCACGCGAACCAGTAGGCGCAGACGAAGCGTCACAGAAGACGGCTGACATCTGCAAGCAGTTCCTCGCCAAAGCAGCAGAGGTTCTTAAAGACGATGCCCCAGCGAACCTGTTCACAATGCGAGGTATCGCCAAGCGGCCAGACATCCCGACCTACGAAGAAGTCTACGGCCTTCGCGCGGCGGCAATTGCGGTTTACCCGATGTATCGTGGGCTGGCTCGGCTGGTCGGCATGGACGTATTGGATGCAGGCGGAACCGTAGAAACGCAGATGGACCGCCTTGAGGCATCGTGGGACGACTACGACTTCTTCTTTGTGCACTACAAGTACACAGACTCAACTGGCGAAGACGGAAACTTCGACGCGAAGGTCGCTCGAACAGAAGACTTCGACACAATGATCCCACGTGTCGAAGCGCTCAATCCGTCCGTGATTCTGGTGACTGGCGACCACAGTACTCCAGCGAAGATGAAAGCACACAGTGGGCACCCGGTTCCAACTCTATTGGCGGCTGACGACTGTCGCTTTGATGCGGCCAATTCGTTCGGCGAGGATACCTGCAAGGTTGGTTCGCTGGGGCAATTCGAAGCCAAGTATCTAATGCTGATGGCATTGGCTCACGCCGGACGCCTCGAAAAATACGGCGCGTAGTCAGAGCGATTTTGGGTAGAATGAAGCCCAACAGTTTTCAGTGCTTCCGAATTTGCGTTAGCTGCTAATGATTATTGGACTTGGCACCGACATCATTGAGATTCCCCGAATTGCCGACATGATTGATCGGCACGGGGAATTGTTTCTCAATCGCATTTACACCGACGAAGAGATTCGTCACTGCCAAATGCGAAGGCACAGCACGCAGCACTTTGCGGGCCGGTGGGCAGCCAAAGAAGCCGTGATGAAAGTGCTTGGAACCGGCTTCATCAAAGGCATCGGCTGGAAAGATGTTGCGGTCACAAACCTAAAGTCAGGCCGCCCCATCATGACGCTCAGCGGCGGCGCTCGCCGAAGGGCTGATGGAATTGGCATCGGCGAGGTCCTGATTACGATTTCCCACTGCCGCGAATATGCGACGGCAACGGCGGTTGGCGTCGCCGCAGTTGGTCCACCCGTGATCGAATCTTGAGATCTTGCTACGCACACTGAATTCCGAGTTCCTCCCTTCAATTGAGCTGGAAATTGACGACCTTGGCTTTCACGTTTTTGATGACTGGTTTTCCGCTGTAGCACTTCGAAACGTAAGCGACTGATCAACGGTTCGATTTGGGGACCTCGGCTTGGGCGCATTTGATTCGTTGGGCCGACGGTTTGGACTAACGGGAACGTTTGATAAACTGCTCGTCCGCACTCAATCATCGGGGAAATCATGGAAAGTCTGTCGCCACAGGTTACGCAGCGTCCGCTGCAGTTCGACAATGGGTCTGCACTTGGTGTAAGCACCCGGTGGGGACGAGGTCAGTATTGTTCGATCCTGACACCAGTAGGAATCGTCGGCTGCGGGATCTATGACTTGAAGACCCCGGCTGAGTTCGATCAAGCCATCGCAATCGCGAAGGGCTCGCCAGATAAGCCACTGGTCGAACCAGAAGACCTTTACGATGCGGAGATCTCCGGAGTCACACCGCAGGCTGAAGACCTCGGTATCACCATCGGCATGCTTGGAAAAGAAGCGGTTGAAATCATGCTGAAGGCGGCAAGCGAAAAAGATAATGGCTGATTCACCGATTCAGGTTCGAGCATTCGACCACGTCACGCTTGTCGTTAGAGATCTGGACGTCAGCCGCCGTTTCTACGGTGATCTGATTGGTATGGAAGAAGTACCACGTCCGGCTTTTGACTTCCCGGGGCTTTGGTTCAAGATCGGCCCCACTCTGGTTCACTTGATAGGTTCACACGATCAATCGGGCCCGCCAGGCTTCCCGGATCAGGTGATCCGGACAAGCACACGCAACCACCACATGGCCTTTCTCGTAGACGACGCTGCGGCAGTTGCGAAGGTCCTGAAGGAACGGCAGGTACCATTGGTTTCCGATGCCAAACACCGTCCCGATGGAGCCGTCCAGGTTTTCGCTCACGACCCGGACGGGCATGTGATTGAGTTCTGCTCTGAGTAGCTTCGTGTGGCACGACCTCAACCGTGAAACGTTGGTACTTGGAAGTGACTCCCTCGGGTTCTCAGCTGTCGAGTTGTTTCCTTGTGCGAATCTTGCACCCGCTCAAGTATGTTGGCGATAAGCACCGGCTGACCATTGTGTAGCGAAACCTGCCTAAAAACCTTGGCTCAGACCCCAAATTGGTGATCTGACAGCCCGTTTCTGCGTTCACAAGATGGCGATCCGTTGCGGTTGAACACCGTATTCACGCAGCCGTACAATCGCCAGCAACACGCATT
>JBGCDN010000384.1:0-3351 GCA_045105495.1 Planctomycetaceae bacterium | reverse complement strand
AGCCGCGCGGGGGATCGCAAACCGTTCACGCAACCGATGGCCGGACTATTCGGGCCGAAGGTCATGATCATCAACGAACGAGCGGGTTCCGGCGGGGATTTGATGCCTTACCTGTTCCGCTTTCACAAGATTGGTCCGCTGATTGGAACCAAGACGTGGGGCGGACTTGTCGGTACGTGGGATACGCCACCGCTGATCGATGGCGGTCGCTACGTGGCTCCACGCGGCGGCTTCATTGACGTTGATGGAAACTGGGCTGTTGAAGGCGAAGGCGTGGCTCCGGATATCGAGGTTCGCAATAACCCGAAGCCAGTCATCGCAGGCAAAGATCCGCAACTGGAACGAGCGGTTAAGGAAGCCCTTGAACTACTGAAGACGCAAAAGGTCGAGTTTAAGTCAGAACCAAAGGCACCAATCCGGTCACGGCGTCCGAAGCGTTAACTCATACCGATACCGACCGAACCAGTAGTTAGTCAGTGGCGGACTGCTGGTTCGACTGCAAGTGCATGGCGGCTACTGACTGTCGCCCTGCACTGACGGGATCGTTCTATTTTCGTTTCGTTGAGAACGTGGTGCCCAGGCCACAGCCAATCGCAACACCAATACTCAGCCACAGTCCGAGATTGCCTGTTGCAACTCCTAATGCAGTCCCGAGCGATACTCCCAAAGCGACACCTGTCCCCAATGCGGATTGAGATTTCTCGGGCTCACCGCCGGTTTGGGATTCGGCAGGAGAAAGTCCGCCTGGTTTGCTCGGGTTCTCTGAGTCATTCATTGGGTTCTCCACCGGAAGGTCTGCTTAAATAATTCGCTTTTACAGGAGCTTCCTTAGTCGGATTGGGGCAAAGTTGAAAAAGATTGACTGAGCGGTTGAGATCAGTCCGGCCGCGTTCGACTTCGATGTAGTCGGGCCATGTCTATTCCAATCCAGATGGCCCCCGTGACGATCGCGATGACGCCCGGAACTCCGTTTATCCACCACGCTCCGAACCTGATGAACTCAGAGAACGCGAACACCGCATACACGAGGGGGATCAACCCGCAGGCGATCCCTGCCTTCGCGAGAAACGCTTCGCGGTTTGAGGGAACGCTGTGATAGTGTTGGCATTCTGTGACCAGGAGTATCAGAACGAACGGTGCGCCGAGGCCAAAGACTACGAGCAGTAACACTTCATCCGTCCGCGGTGAGCCCGCGACGCCGTTTACTGCGATGAAGGCCGCAAGGAATGCAAACCAAGCCACATACAACCCATAGAGGGCGACGTGCATGGCGACTGCGAACCGTCCGGCAAGTGACCGCTTCAGGGAAGGCTGCCGCACATCTCTAACCTCGCGCGGAGCTTCGTACGGGTTTAGTGATTGGGGTATCAATAGAACGCCGTTGCCAGACGGCGACGATAGGTACTGGCCAATTCAGAGCTGCGGCCCATCATGTCGAGAATACGAACCATCGTTTCCTTCGCTTCACTGCCGCCCGGACCAAACTTATCTTTGGCGACAATGTCGAGACATAAGTCGCAGGCCTCTTCGTACTTTCTCTCGCTCGCAAGTGCGTTGGCCAGCGCGACTTGAAGAGCCAAATCATCGGGCGCGGCTTCGGAGGCGGTTCTCGCTTCTTGCAGTCCGCCAGATTCTTCCACGTTGGCAAGTGCTTCCAACTGTTCCTTGAGGCGTTCGGCTTCTGGTTCCAGGAACCCGCGAGACTCAAGGCCTTCAATGAGGTCGCGGCACTCTTGTTGTTTGTCCAGGCCCAGTGCAGCCCGTGCCATCGCAATGATGTAGCGGGGTTCTTCTGGATCTAACTGGATGGCTTCACGATACCGAACGGCTGCGGTTTCCAGATCGGTTTGTTCAACGGCCTCACCCATCTTGAAGGCTTCTTCGGCTTTGGAGGGAAGGAATTCCTCCAGCCACTTTCGTAGCTCGTCCTCTGACTTCATTCCCATGAAGTGCGAGACGGGCTGACCTTGATAGATCGCCACGACAAACGGAATGGACTGAACCTGAAACGCCTGAGCCAGCGGTGCATTCGCCTGGTTCTCGATGTCACACTTGGCAAGAATGAAACTGCCGTCGTGTTCCTGAACCAGCTTGTCCAGCATTGGCATGAGCTGCTTACACGGGCCACACCATTCGGCCCAGAAGTCGATAACGATTGGTACGTCCATAGAACGCTGGACGACGTCGGCTTCGAAGTTCTCTGTGGTGACTTCGATAATCCACGGCGAAGGATCTGTCATGGGAAGGTCTTTGGTGTCGGTCGTTGAGGTTTAAAATGCGGTCGTTGCCAATGCCATTTACTTGCTGGATGCGGCATCCCACCACCATTGGTCGACGCGTTTCTCGATTGCAGTCTTGAGACGGTTCGTGACTTCGGCGGTTCTTTTGGTCTTGAGAGTTGCCAATGTACGTTGTGGGTTAATCATAACGCCACCGCCAACGACTCCCAGAACCAAACGACCGCTGTAGCTCTTGCAGTTCGCGGTCGTTGGGATCTGTTTTGCGGGCACAAATGTCTTAGTGGGTAACCGATCAGCATCCATCAGCAGCGACATGTCCCAGGAGATACGTTCGGCCATTTGCTCTTTCTGCAGCAATGCAGCGAATACAGTCAGGTCGAATACATTTTGAAGCTCGGCAAACACAGCGACGTTGCGGCAGAGATCCGGGAACTTCTTTGTGAATTGCTGAGCGAACTTCTCAGCACTTGCTAGTTTGTGCGGAGAATCGAATCGCTCTCCGGCAGCGTTGGAATACTCTTCCTGAGATGAGAGTTGGGCTCGCTGGCCTGCGAAGTGCCATGCGGTGCCATCTTCGTTCTTCTCGAACGTGTCATAGTACGGAGTGAACCACCAACGCCTCAGGCTGTTAGTGCCCGGCTTCAGCATTGCGAGGTGGCTCTTAAAACCGCGAACGCGCGGGTTCTCGTGACCCATGACGATGCGTTTCATGCGGTAGTCTGCTTCGACGAACACCTGGGCAAGATGCGAATCTTCCGGCAAACCCCACAGCGTGATGTCCTGCAACCCAAGCAGCTTTGCCATCTTTTCGTATCGAGCGACCGCGACCTGCTGGCTTGCGGGCGAACTGTTTTGAGCGATCCACTGTTGGGTCTTCGCGAGGCGTTCAGCAACCGGATCGATCGAACACCCGAGTTGACCACCTTTGGCCACTGTCCTGAGAGCGGTCAACAAATCGTCCAGCCGAAGCGGAGGCCGTGCACTGGTGACTCCGATGGCGCGGCCGGAAGGGCTGGGTGCGAAGCCTTCGCCAGGGCCTGCGAGGATGAGGTCCTTCTCGTTCGGTAGAACGAGGACATAGTCGATCCGTTGGAGGCCGGCGAGGTATTCG
>JBGCDN010000383.1:0-4260 GCA_045105495.1 Planctomycetaceae bacterium | reverse complement strand
GAAGCAGGACTTAACTTTCTAAATCGAGGTATGAGCGGTCACGCTGTTCCTGATTTGCAGAACCGGTGGCAGAAGGACGCGATTGACTTGAACCCAGATGTGTTGAGTATCCTGATCGGAATCAACGATGTTGGTCGGGCTGTGCGGGGGAAGAAAGATGTGGACCCGGTCGCCTACGAAGAAGGCTATCGCGACTTGCTGACAAGGTCGCGGGCAGCAAACGCCAACCTGAAGCTGGTACTTGTCGAACCGTTTGTCTTGCCGGTCAAGCGAGACTGGCGAGGGCAAGTCGATCGCATTCGACCAGTCGTGTCGAAGCTTGCCAGTGAGTTCAATGCGGTCTTTATTCCGATGCAAACCATCTTTGATGAAGCGTCGAAGCGAACCAGTCCTGAACACTGGATCTGGGACGGCGTGCACCCGCTGCCTCAGGGACATGAGCTAATCGCTCGGACATGGATTCAAAAAGTCGCCGAGGCCTGGGCTTGAAGTTGGCCAGAGCGAACTTGATGAATGACATGCTCAGACCCACGCCTGATGTTCGAACAGAGCCGGGTTTGCCCCAACGAGCGAACTCTGTCGTGCCACGTCACGACGGAGCGTGATGGCTACTTTGGTAGGCCTCTTTATCGAGAAGGATGTCGACCGTTGTGTTGGCCTTCGCGGGAGTGGGCTCGGGTGACAACCACGAATGACACGAATTTTGGGAATGACATGCTCGGTGGGACAGCCTTCCTCCGTTGGCCAGCGTTCGGCTGTTGATCCCACAATCAGTTCTAGGTACTCGCTGCTGAGTCTGCACGCTTCCACTGATACATCTCACCTTGCTTGGACAAATTTCCTCACGGGGTTGAAAGCTGTTTGAATCATTCGGAGTCTCCGATACAGCTCTGGCTGTCGTGAAGCAAGCAAGCGAATCAGGTCCTTGCCGAGTGCGAATGTAGCCTGTGCCTGGCTGAGCGTGCCGTACCGCTTCGGTCGATGGCTAAGACGAAACACCTTTAGCTTCTGCTCTGATCTGTACATATTGCCGACCAATACGGCATGCACTTCTTCACGAGTCAGGAACCCAAACTTCAGCATTCCAACACTGCACACGACTCCAGCATTCCAGCGTGATGCGTGTGCTAACTCATGCATCAGGACAACATCAGGCTTCTCATGAGCGCCTTTGTCAATGAAATCTGCGGGAGTGAAATCGATCCTGACTGCAGTGCCCCGTCCTGTGCCAAGAGCCGGATGTGCCTCGCCACGCCCGCCGCGGACAACCGTGCCCTTTCGTGTGCCAGCCGCTGTGGCCGCCAAAGTTCTGTCCGCCGGCCCCGCCGTGGGTGTTCCCTTTTCGGGGTCGGGAACGATGGTGACCTGGCACTTTCGCAAACTGCCCACAACCGCCTTGCCGGTGCAGGTTCCCATGATCCGATCGAGCCAGTGCTCGATGGCCAACTCGTATCTTTCTGAAGACCACGCTCCGGCAGCTACCGCCGTCGGTCGCCGACTCCCGTCTACTCGGATTCCATAGAAGCTCTGCATACCACTTGTCCTCAACGCCAATTTCGGTGTTCTTGGTATCTATGACCTGAGAACGGCGAAACGAAACGCCAAATTGGAAAAGGGTGAAGATGAAGAAGGACAATGGACCCGGACAGAGGCACGCTTCGCCTGACGAATACAAATCGTCAACCGTTGCCGATTGCCAAAGAGCGTTCAGTGCCGGAGCAAAGTCCGATCAGGCACAGTCTGACCTACGTTACTGAAGCTTCTTCAGCTCTGCGATGACTGCTTCTGGGCGAACGCGAATGCGGTAGTTGTCAGTGATCATTCGCCAAGCCACATTGCCGTCACCGTCGATGATGAACACTGCAGGCCGAGCAACATCGCCACCGTTCATGCTCGCACCGACGTGCCGCACCCCGTAAGCATCTATCATCTTTAGATCCGAGTCGGAGAGGATCGGAAACTCTAGTGGTGCACTCTTAACGACACCTGCGTTTTCTTCGGGAGAATCGACGCATACTGCCAACACTTCTGCCCCGAGGTCTGTGATCTCGTTGTATCGCGACTGCAACCCTTGCAGTTCTGAGATACAGAATGGTCACCAGAATCCGCGGTAGAAAGTGACAACCAGCGTTCTGCCATGGAAGTCGGCGAGTTCAACAACCTGCTTGTTCTGGTCCTGTAGAGAAAAGTCGGGTGCCGGACTTGATAACGCCGCAACTCCGTCAGCCGAGGGCATTTGGTACGAATAGCTGAAGATATACCACGCAAACAACGCGGCCAAGCCCACGGAAACCATGGTGCCAAGAGCTGCGAGAGCTTTTGACAATAAGCCGGATCCGGGGCCTCGAAACGCTCGAACGAACCCGACAACCGAAAGCACGGCACCCATCCCAACCAAGGGCAGGTTGACCCACGGAAAGTCCCGCAGATCGGGGAAGCGAACGAAGTACAGGAAGTAACTCATGACTCCCACGAACGCGACGACGGGCCCCAACCAGGCCAAGTAATTCATCGCGCGTCGCCTCGTAGGATTACTCGAAGACTCTTGTGCTGGTGTCCCTTTGTCGTTCGTCATGTTGTTCCCAGAGGACCGAGGCTGACCGGAGCCAGTTCGTAGTTGTATTCGCCCGAGAACGAATCGATCAAGAGGCATGAGTGAAGCCCACGCATATAGACTGCGTTCTGGCGTCAGTGAGTCAGTTCTGCCGGGCTCGTCACATGGAACGTGACGGCTACTTTGGTAGGCCTCTTCTTCGAGAAGGATGTCGACTGTTGTGTTGGCTTTCCCGGGAAGAGGGCCGTTTTCAGTCGCCTAGGAACCAGAATGTCCGCGTTTCACTCGTTCGGCTGGGGCGACAATTGGGTTCGATCAATGGGCCGGGTTCCAATTCAGTGCAACGCGCCGGGGTTTCACTCATGCCTCGCTCCAACCCCGGCCACCCTGCCGCTGTTTCTTTCGGACGTCTTCAAAGTAGGTCACGGTCCCTGTGTGCCACTGGCTTTGCCAGTGCCGAGCATGCAGGTGCTCCACGCCAGTGCCACCCCGCCGTCCCAATCCAATGTCCCGAAACGTAGTGAGACACCAATCATGGGTACCGCGGGGTCTTGAACCCGTGCCGCGCAGCGGCAAGAGGCAGTGGATCAACGTCGAGTGAAGGAGGCAATCGGAGGTGGCAGGACATGCCTCTTGTGCCTTCGGCACACCGGTTCCGTGCTACCCGGTCGATTCGGTTGTAGAATCCGAATGAGTTCATCCCTATCGATCGGAGCACGTAAGTGATCGCACGAATCTGGCACGGAATAACCAGAGCAGAACACTTCGCTGAGTACAGCGAGTTTATGAACGAAAGGGCCGTCCCGGACTATGAGCAGACGGAAGGCTTCATCAAGCTGATCTTCCTCCGGCGGATCGAAGGCGATGTCGCTCATTTTACGCTGATCACATTTTGGGAGAGCCTGGATGTGATCCGAAATTTCGCCGGTGACGACTACGAACTCGCGAAGTACTACCCGGAAGACAGCAAGTATCTGCTTGAGTTTGAGAAAAAGGTCACGCACCACGAAGTCTTCGCAGAATGAGTGCACATGGGTGGCACGGGTTCTCGAACCCGTGCCGCGCAGCGGCAGGGAGGCAGTGGGGTATCGTTGAGACAAGCGAGTGTTGGAGTTGGCAGACATGCCTCTTGTGCCTTCGGCACACCGGTCTAAGAACCGGTGCTACCCCGCTTGAAGTCATCAACCGATCGACAACGTAGCCATCATGCTCCGCGTGATGGGCAGCGCATTGGGCGGCCTCGAGCAATGGCCCCGGGGCGTCCGGAAAGAACGCGTCCAAACAACGCATCGATCGAGGGTCGTTTAATGCTTCGCTTCGCTCAACCGTCTTTGGCCGCAGCAAGTCAACCCTGTCGTGCCTCGTCACGGCGGAGCGTGACGGCTACGTTGACCACGCTCCGCATGATGACCCGCCCCGGGGTGAGCAGCAACGGGTCATCGTCGAATCGGAAGTAGGCGAAAGCGTTGCAGAACGCGAAGCGAACGTAGCCATCACGCTCCGCCGTGATGAGCCGCGCAGAGGGCGGCTTCTAACAAGAACCCTAGGTCGCTCGGAGTAAACGTGTCCGAGCAACTAACTGTCACTCGCAAAACAGAACCACAAGATTCGACCGAGCCTGTGTTGGTCTCAGCAAGTTCTCACTGTCGTGCCTCGTCACGACGGAGCGTGACGACTACGTTGATCATGCTCCGCATGATGAGCCG
>JBGCDN010000382.1:0-4617 GCA_045105495.1 Planctomycetaceae bacterium | reverse complement strand
TCGTCCAGTCTTCAACTTCCTGCTTCGCTCGTTGAACGCGTTTTCGAGTTTGGATTTCGTCGGCAATTGCCTCGGCCACGCTTCTACGAATGTGTTCCAATTCTTCCTCCATGTCGACGATCAGTTGGTACAACATCCGTTCGGGATTCTCGAACTTCTCTCGCAAAGTTGTGAGGCTCGATCGCATGACGAGCGAGAATTCAGCAAAGGCTTTCATGGCGTTTCTTTCTTAGTGTCGTTGATAGTGATTAGAACCGGTGAGTTGGCTTATCTATTCCCACGCGTCGAGTTCCGTAGCCAACAGTCGGACCCGCGACATCAGGTTGGCTCTCTGACTCTCAAAGAACGCTCCCAATGCGATGACAGCGATGCCAGCTGCGAGCCCAAATAGCCAGAGCTTGTCTGGATGATCGCTCACGCCGAACACAACCATGGCGACGATGTCTGCAATTAAGAATGCGGTGCCCGCGTAGAGAAGTGGTCTGATGCGAAGACCGATTGCCACCAGCGAAACGACAATCGCACACACCAGAAGCGAGAACATGTGCAGCCAACTGCCGTCGACGATATGAAACGTGGGAGACACCAAAATCATCAGCGCTCCGGCGTAACGCAGTGGGTTCCGCATGGCGACGGGGATCTCGCGTTTCAGGATTTGAACCAGTCCGATAACCGAAACGCCAATCGGAATCATGAAGAACTGTGGGTCGCGAAAATCGAGATCGACGCAAAGCAGCAGGAACAGCATGTTCACGATTGCTGCAGCAAGCACGATCAGGCGTTTGCTTTTCTCTTCGATTCCACACCAGAAGTAGTAAGCAGCTGCTACGAGAACCGCCAGACTGTTCATGCCCAGCCAGTTCAAATCTACTTCTGTGCTGTATCGCCGTACTATTGCGACAAGCACCGTTCCCATCGGCAGCAATCGCGCAGCTTGCCGGTAGGGACGAGCCGCGAAAGCAACGCCTTCTCTCCGGGCCACGATCCTTGAAAGAACTTCGCAAGCGACCGCGGCCACTAGTATGGCAAACATCGACAAGCCGCTGCCAAGTGTGATGACGTCAAATAGAACCAGATACAGAACCGCACTTACAACTAGCAGCATCGATGCCCAAACACGCAGTTCGCTTTTTTTTGCACAGGCGCTCATGAATGTTGAGGCTGACAGGCTGGCGAACGCGATTACGGCGTAAACCGCATGTAAGTTCGACAGTCCGCGAGAAAGTTGCAGCACACTCGCCAGAAGGCAGCCGGCTGACATTGCGGACAATGCCCAGAACTGCAGATCCAGCAGGGCGTGCAGTTCCATAGCTGACGGCGTCGACTCAGCGTTTTGAATTCGAGGATGATGCAGAATGAGGCTACTGATTGCCGCCAGTGCCGCGATGGGCAATGATGCATGAACAACATGGTAAAGCGTCAAGTCGAAAACGGACGATACGCTTGGGCACACGAGTCGCAGGACGATTCCAAGAACCTGCCAGTTGGCAACAATCAGGCAGAAGCCCCGCAGGTTTCTATTGCCTGATAGGCCCGCGTGCATCAGGAACCCAGCCATGACGATTCCGCCAGCAATCGCATTCGGCAAGCCGAAGAACAACAAAGAACCCGTAGCCAGTACGCTCATCAAGCCCAGCGAGAGCGGTTCGAGGACTGCGTCTTTTCGGTTCCGAGCGGCTCTGAGTGATACAACCGAAGTCAGAGCCCAGGCGGCCGGCAACCATTCAATATTGGAGTAGGTGCCAACAACACCACACTCCCATGCCAACAAAGAGACGAAGCCAATCAGCACGAGCGTCGGTTTGCGTCTGCCTTCACGAAAGCACCAGTACGTTGCCAATAACCCGGCCAGCATGCTTTTGAAGTTGGTGTTGAGTTCCCCCATCCCGGACATCACCGCGGTGATACCGGTTCCGCATGCAACCAGAACCAGCAAGTGAGCGACCCGAGAAGCAGGCTTGCTGAAGGCGACGGCAACGCGGTCTCTTCGGTCTTTCGTAAGCTGGGCGAATAGATACATGGCCAATAGTAAGACTGTCACGGCGAGAACTAATCCGCTGTCGTGAAGCCAATTCGCCATGTGAGAATGAATGATGAACAGAGTCAAACTAAAGACGAGAGCAAGTTCACCGAACCCTCGTTTTGTGGAAACGATCGCCTGGCAAGTCAACAACCCGACCAGCAGCAGGCCAGACCAGTGCGCCGGTTCATGTCGGTAACTTGGCAGTGCTGTTAGCAGCCACCACGCAACTGCACCGAGCGTCACCGGGAGAGCGGCGGCTTGCCAGCTGGTACACCATTTTGGGAACTCAGATTCGGCAGTCACGTTGTTTTCGAACCGGCGGTCAATCGCACGTCCCATTGTCTGCATCAGCATGGCGAGAATGCTCAAAACGAAGATGCCAGAGTCCGCCGGTAGCTCTCTTTGCGTGATCTGTTCGACGAAGGGAACACACTGAACCGCCGCTGTCACACAAGCGATTATTGAAAAGCAAACAACGCTTCTGTCGCGAAAGACGACGGCTTGCCAAAGCAGAAATCCAGCCATGGCCAAGCCAACAAGGAAGTTCGCTCCAGGGTTCATGTACGAGATGGCCAGAAGGCTGACCGACATCCCAAGCGTGAAATGCTTGATAGGTATGCCGAAGAAATCAACGATAGAGATTTTCAGCCGCGCCCTGGCAATCAGACTGCCAGCAAACAGAAGTGGCAGGTAGGTCAGTCCGTAGTACTCGATTGGTAGTTTCTTCTCATTGATTGCAGTGGCTGCGGCATTACGCAGCTTGATGGCGACTTCTTTGAAGAACACTGGTGAGAACTGATAGGTCAGAACGATTCCCAACAGCATGGCCCATACAAAACCACGGTTGCCGGTTCGTCTTGCCGTCACAAACATCATCACTGCGAACATGGCCGCGGTTGGAACAAGAGCGAATGGGTAGCCACTGGCGATACCGGTTCCAGCAATCACCAATCCCGCTGCGCAGAGGCTCATGCCCAATACGATGGGGCCAATGATCGACCATGGCAGAGGGCGAACAAGATCGCCCGTGCGTTGCCTGAATACGTTTGCGAACGCATCAGCAGTCAGCATGATCGGAGCGGCTGTCAGTACGCAGCAAAGCCCAAACCAATCGAAGGTCGGAAACGCATCGCGGAAGTGAAGCCCAAAGATTGCGACAAACTGCAGACCAAACAGTGCAATGGGAAAGAACCCAAAAATTCGCGGCAGCTTGTGCTCTTCAGCCATCCAGAAAACTTCGCGGTTCGCTTTGACAGAACCGAAGGCAAAAGCCGCCCACGCAAACAACACCCAAAGCGGCGCCAAACTTCCCGGCAACATCGGCGCGGCGGCTCCAAAGACAGACAGGGTGAGGAACGCAGCCAGCACAGCAGGTTGATCACTGCGAAAGAAGTGCCTCACAATCCGTCGCCCCGCCATCGCGCTGAAGATGAAAAAGACAAGACCGGCAGCCTGCACTGCTGTTCCAGCCGACACCCAGTGCAATGAGAAGAACACAAGCGGGATCAGCAACAACGTTACCACCATCAGTGCGGTGCCGGTCTTGCGAAGGTTCAGTTTGTGATAAGCAGTCTGACCGCAAACATGAATCGCACCCGTGTAGCCAAACAGAACAAAGTACTTCCAAATGTCCTGCATTTCGTTCCAGTGACTCGTCACGAACGTGAGTGACGAACCAAGCAAAATCAGCACACCCAGGCCAAGCATCCACCGGATGTTTTGTTCCTGCAGAAAGCTGCTGAGAACCCGTTCGACAAACGAGACCTCTGTTGATTCTGAATCTTTGTCGTGCGTTTGAATCTGATTCTGTGGAACCAGTGGCCCTGCAAATTCGTCGGATGCACTCGACATGGTCTTCTCCACCAAATGAGTTGCTGCGGTAACGCAGTGGTGGAATACAAATGCAGTGCCAAAGCTCCTGCTATCTGGCGGTCAGTCTTGTAAAGTGTTTCAGGGAAGGGGTTTACGTGATTGAAGGAGCCGGTGGGCGGCCAGTCGTCTGTACCTTGGCTGGCGTTCCTGCAGTCTGAACGCTGCAGCGTTTATTGAGGAGGTGCGGTTCGACAACTGCACCGCTTTCAGGCAAACGGTGCAGTGCATGACCCGCCCGATCTTGAGCTTACCCTCGAAGCCCGCTGTCGATTTTGAACGTTCGGCGTGCCGGACTCACAACGTCTGCGGCACTAAGTGGAGAACGTTCTTGCCGTGCAAATCAACGACGGCAACGCTCTTCGAATCTCGACTGGCGACCAGTAGCCGAAGTTGATTCGCAGAAACAGAGAAGTGATCTGGAGCGAATGGAAGAACGGCAATCGATTCGACTTCCGATTCTCCATCGGCTGGAATGCGTCGGACCTCTGAATCAACGATCGCAACAAGACTGTGGTCGGGCCAAATCAAAGCAGAAGCCGACGGACCTTCCTGCACCAGCGTCTTCACCGTTCCTGATTCTAAGTCCATGGCTGTCACTTCACCCGAGTTCAACGCGTAAGCCAGTTGGCTCCCGTCTGGACTAAAAGCGATTGCTGAAACGATTAGCCTCATGCCTGCGTCGAACGCCAGGCTGTAGCTGGCGACTTCGCCATCGCCTTCTA
>JBGCDN010000381.1:0-6755 GCA_045105495.1 Planctomycetaceae bacterium | reverse complement strand
CCAGGTCGCCGCAGCTGATGGAAAGACCCAGACTGGCAAGCCAGAATTTGGTGTCATGTTCCGCGACAACGTTTGGCTGTTTGCTTCAGCCGCTCACATGAATCGATTTGTTGAGTCGCCAGCGACCTACACCCGGTAATTCGTCCGACGCGAAACCAGATACGTTAAGGTAGGCGGCAAGATCATGAATCTTGCCGCCTGCTTCCGTTTTGGCTCTCTGAGTTTATCCCCCCGTCGATACGCATCGGCGGAGGACGAAAGTTTTGAACCATGCGGCGGGTTTGCTGACGGCAGCGGACTCTGCCGAACTGTCAGTTTGTCGGCGTGGTAAACACCAGGAAGAGAGCTTCGCTGTGTGCGAGCACGTCGCCATGACCGTTGCGAATCCGCGCGTGGATGATGTGCTTGCGTCGGTCTTCGCTGATGAGTTCGGCCTCTAGTCGAATGGGAGCGTCGAGCGGAACCGGTTTGTCGAACGAGACTTCAAGGGTCCGTGTGACGCCCCGCTTGCCGACAATGGAAAGAACCTTGCTGGAGACTTCATCAAGAAGTAGCGAGATGAACCCGCCGTGCATCATGTCGATGGCTCCAGCGAGAAACGGTGGTGGTTGGAATTCGGTCCAGGCGGTTTTCTTTTCCGAGTCGCCTTCAAACGAAAGCTTCAAGCCAAGCGGGTTGTCGTCTCCACAGCCAAAGCACGTGTTGCCGGATTTTGGAGTGAGTGTCTTGATCATGACGTGGGTTACTTGCCCTTGCCTTTTCGCTTTTGTCCGCGAGTGACCACTTTCCCGCTGATTTGAACTTTCACTCGACCGGTGCATTTCGCTCCGGGGGGCGTGTTGACTCGCACGTAAAGCAATCCGCTTTTCCGCGGCGAATGCTCGATGCCAGAACGAATGGCGAATGGCTTTGATGGCTTGCCGTCTGGCCCTTGGATGATTCCCATTAATGCGCCGAAGGGGACGTTGGGGGCCATGTCATGGATTGGGTCGCGTCCGGTGACACCTTCCACGTCCAGCGAAGCCTGTAGCGAGAGTTTGTAGTCGCCGGCCGCCACGATTCGGAACGCTTCGCCTTTCGTGACTTCAGCGATTGCGTCGCCCCAGCCTTTGCTTACGTCGATTGTGATTCGATCTTCATTGGAACTCATGAGCTCTTCTTCGAGTTCCTTGATCTTCTCCCGAACACCGGGCAAGTCCTCACGAAGTTCGTTCAAGCGGACCAGAAAGTCCTTCGCCTTTTCAACGTCGCCGATATCGTAGAAGCCAGTCGCGATGGAGATGTATTCCTTCGCCAGCGTCTCTTCCGCCTTCTTGGCTCGGACTTGCAGCTTTTCTGGCGTTGGCTTGTCGTTCTTGCGGCGGCTCTGAGCATCCGCTGAAGTCGCAAGAACCGCGCATGTGACGGCAAGTGAGAACGCGACGACGTGAGTCCGTTTTATCATGGTGGGCCTCAGAAGAAGTTTGATGCCCAAGTATACCACGGTGAGATCGCACCGCAGTAGCTGTTTCCAACGTACCGCTTTGCTACTTCAGCTTCTTAATGAGCTGCGTGGCATCGTTGCGAAGTTGTGGATGTTCGTACTCTGCCGCAATTGGGGTCAGCAGGGTGACAAGTTGGCTCTTTTGAGCGGGAGTCAGGGTCTCTTCCAGATCTGCCAAAGCCTTCAGTGTGTTGTTGAGCATCATTGGTTGCTCGATTTGGTATCGGTTCATCGCCTCGACACGCTGGGCGTCTTCCATCTTCTTCAGGTCGTCTGTGTTGAGCTTCTTTGTTGATTCGCCGAGTACTTCAACGAATACATCGAAGCCCTCTGTTCGTTCGTTGCGGGCCAGGGCGATGGCGGAATTGACGCGAGTCATTTCGTCGGCATCAGAAAGAAGAGCGGCGAGATGGTCGAGGGCCTCTCCAGTTGGAATCAGACCGAGTGTGTAAGCCGAGAACTGTTTGACCAGCGGGCTGGGATCTGTCGACGAATCAATCAGCGTTCTGACCAGTGGTGGCGAGTCGATCTTGACGCCTTGCTTTGTCGCACGTGACACCACCATCGCAATCGACGACAGCGCACTTGCGCGGACTTTTTCGTTGTAAGTTGTTTCTGTCGCGCGGCGCAGTGTTGGGAGAACGACATCGGGTAGATCCAGCGTTCCCAATGTTCTGGCAAGAAACTCCTGGTGTGTGACGTCTTCGTCCTTGGTTGAAGGCTTATCGAGTTGGCTCTCCATCAGCTTGACGAGTTCGGATGCGACTTCAGGAGTCTTAGCCAACGCTGGTGTCTGATCGGAACCGGTTGCCTTTGCGAACTCATCCGACATGTTCTTAAGCTGATCGACGCTTCGCTGACGATCGGCGTTCAACAGGTGGGCCAGGCCGGAGGCTGCTCGCCATCGACGGTGTTCGTTTTCGCTGCCCAGGTCCTGAACCAACTGTCTCCAGTCTTGTTCGGCTCCTGCCATCTGGCCGAACAGAACCCAAACGCCAATCACAGCGGCAACGATGATCGCCGGGATCAGGAACAACTGCATGATGAACCCGGCCGAAGGCGGCTGCACTGGCGGCAGGTCTTCGGGTGCGGTGGGGTTGTTTGATTCCGGGATTGTGGCTGAATCGTTTGAGTCGCTCATTGTGATTCCATCACGCGAATCTGTTTTCGTGGTGTGGTCCGAATTCGACCGTGAGACATTATAGCGCCGCAGGTCGAGATTGCTCGCAACAACTGTCTGTCGCTACGTGAAGCATGGCAAATGGTTCTATCGCGTTCCGAATGCGTGAATACACCGTTCACACATCGAGTCCAACCAGTCGCATGAGCTCAATGGCGTTGCTCTTTTTGACGACGCCGGGTCGCAGGTTGTAATCGAACGACATTTCGCCGTCCTTGAGTGTGTCAGCGAAGTGGACGTTCTCGGTTCCTGGAATGTTGCTCCCAATCTCCGTCAGGGCGAGGTCGTGGGTCGTGACCATGCCGATCGCTCCGCGTTCCACCAAGCTGCGGATCACCGCTTCGGCTCCGATTCTGCGATCGTGCGAATTGGTCCCCTGAAGAATCTCGTCCAGAAGAAACAGCAGTGGGCGTTCTCCTCCAGCCAGGTCAACCACACTCTTGAGCCGACCAAGCACAGCGAAGAACAGCGACTTACCTTCCTGCAGCGAATCGCTGACACGCATGGCTGTTCCGACCTGCATCGACGAAACTTCCATCGCCTCCGCCACCACAGGCGCGCCGGCCAAGGCAAGCACGGTGTTGGTTCCAATACTTCGCAGCAAGGTACTCTTGCCAGACATGTTAGAACCACTGATCAGAATCAGTTGCTTGTCAGCATTCATACTGACGCTGTTGCGCACGCATTGAGACGCGGGTAGCAGCGGGTGCCCAATCTTGTCGGCTGTCAGCGTTGTCTTGTCGTCAGTGATGGTTGGGACGGCGTAGTCCGGATGTTCGTATGCGTAGCCGGCGAAAGACACGACGGCTTCGAAATCTCCAACCGCGTCCAACCAGACCTCGATGTACTGCCCAACTTCAACACGCCAAACCTCGATGGAATGAACCAAGTGAACCGGTAGGCAAAATAGAATTCCGATCGGAGCAAAAAATTGGTTCTTGAGTGAGTTGTTGAGGTAGCCAATTCGTTTGGCCAGGTAAGCGACGGTGGAGGAAGGCGGCTGTCCATCAACTTCAAGCCTGCGCCGGACGTGCTTTAGAAACTCGCAATTGAAGTCTCGTTCCTCAATGAGGTTCAGGACCTGCGATAGAAGCTCTAAGCCCTGGTCGGCTTCGTCCATGCCATTCACAACGCGAAAGACTCTGCCTTTGTTAATGGCGAACAGGAACGGAATCTGAACCAGAAGGACCAATATCAACGGGCCCGGACCAAGTTCGGTAAACATCCACGTCAGAATCCCGAAGCACGATAGAGTCGACAGCACATACGAGAAGACGCGTAGTCCTGAGGGAACCGGTTCAGCTGGCCGAGATACCCAATCTTTCAGTTGCTCCTGATTGAATTTTTCACTGACCTTAGTGTCCAGCAGAGCGAGTTGTTCACGGAGCCTCAGGTTGTCTCGAAGCTCTGCGACGGCTTCCTGTCGAGCTGTGACCCGAGTCTTGTCTGCAGGGTGACGGAACCAGTTGGCCAACTGATCCTGTCCGGCAGGAGTTCGTGCCTGGCAGATTAGTTGGAACAAAGAGCCGGGGCCAAACAGGTCCAGGTCGTCAGAGTAGGGGTGTTTCGGATCGCCATATCCGCTGCCGTCGGGTGTCTGTTCACTCCAGTCGTCGTTCAGCCGCGAGAGCCCTTCTTCGTAGTACTCGGTTCGCAGTCTGCTGAGTTCTCTTCTGCGGTGACAGCGACCGTGGGTGAACACTGCGACAACGAAGATCAGCGCTGCAGGAACGACCCACCATGGGTTCACATACCCGCGGCCACCCAGGCCTAGCAGGCAGATCGTGACCAGAAAGCTGACCCACCGAAGCATGGACAGCAACGAATCGGTCTTGTCGAGACGGTGAAACTCGGCTTTGGATTCGGCAAGCCGCCGCTGGTATTCCTGCACCGGGGCCGATTGATTTGGCTGATCTGAAGGCGTCATTTCCGGATTGTAGTGAGATTTTCGCTGGCTCATACCGAGTGGATTTCGGCAGAAAAACCGCGGTTCTCAAAGAACACTGCGGTTTGCAGCCCATATTATCGATGAGAAGTCAGTGGTTCTGGCGTTGAAAGCCGTACAGCCACGTTGCAAGAACAACGAAGCGGCCTTAAACTCCTACGCTTCAGATTTGAGGGCTGGCTGAGTCAGCCATTGAGAACAGGATTTGAACCGTGACGATTGACAAGAGCCTCAAACGCGGCAGCCGACTGGTCCGCTCAAGGAACGTCCTCAAGCGAGGCGAACGAATTGCTCGCCTGACGATCGAAGATCGTTGGGAAGAGGGGCAAAGCCCGCTTGGTCTACCGAAAGTCCGGGTCATCAAGACCGTGGTCGGCAAGAAGAAGAAGGAAGACGAAGACGACAAGTAGGTCGTTTCAGTCTACTTGGGTGCATCGCATCCGTTCAAAAACAACGAAAGAGCCTCTCGAACGCATCGAGTGGCTCTTTTCGTTTGTGCATTTGATCGGTGGCGTCAGAACGTAAGCCGCATACGAAGCTGGCGCTGGAACCGGATTCAGGTTTGCATCGAGTTATCGGTGGTAGCCGAGGCCCTTGATCACGTTGTAAATCTCTTCGAACGTGATGAACCGACGGCGGTTCTCGATCTTGTACTGGTCAATCGCGTTCGCGAGTTCTGCGATCTCAGGGTTATCGTTCTCGTGCTTTGTTGAGAACTGGCGTCGTTCAACACCGGGGGCGTTTGTGCTGCTGGATCGACGATCGACGAACTGCGTTTGCTTCTGCTCTTGAACTTCTTGCATTAGAATCGCTCTTGCGGCTGAAGTTGGGTTTTGAAATCGATGTTCAATGCAAGGCTAGGTCGTGTTCAAACGCTGAGGTCGAGGCGTCGCAAGCGACTTACCAATGGTCGCAGCGAATCTTGTCGGTTATTCGGAATGTGCCGAGTTCAAGGCTGCTGACATTCCCTGGTCGAAGGGCCTTCCGCTCATGAGTAGCAAGATCACGATTCTCGGTGGCGGCGCGATGGCGACAGCTTGTGGAATCCTCCTGGCAGAAAAGCCTGATCAGGAAGTCACAATCTGGGCCAGAAACCCCGACTACGCGCGGGACATGCAGCAGAGTCGAGAGAACAAACGGTTGCTGCCCGGCGTACCGATTTCGGACGGAATCACGGTGACCTCCGATATCAACAAGGCCGTCGCTGACGCGAGTCTTCTTGTCGCATCGATCCCAACCAAGCATTTGCGAGGCGGACTTGAAGCCATTAAAGATTGCGTCTTGGCCGACACTCCTGTGGTTAGTGTGATTAAAGGAATCGAGAACGATTCGTTTCTCAGGCCAAGTGAAGTTATCTGTGACGTGCTTGGTCCCCGAGACGTAGTTGCGCTGGGTGGTCCGAGTCATGCGGAAGAGATCGCTCGCCGACTTCCTGCATCAGTCGTCGCGGCGAGTGGTAACATCGATTTGGCGAAGAGTGTGCAGGGCGCGTTCACGACCGAACGGTTTCGTGTCTACACGAACAAGGACTTGGTAGGGGTCGAACTGGCTGGTGCGTTGAAGAATGTGATTGCGATTGCTGCAGGAATCTGTGATGGGATCGGCTACGGAGACAATGCAAAGTCTGCTCTGATGACGCGTGGACTGGTTGAGATTATCCGCTTCGGTGTGAAGCTGGGGGCGCAGGTTGAAACGTTCTCCGGGCTCGCCGGGATCGGAGACTTGATTACAACCTGTACTAGTTCGCATGGGCGGAACCGTCGCGTCGGTGAATTGCTCGGTCAGGGTAAAACTCGTGAGCAAATCATCGACGAGATGGTCGCCGTCGCGGAAGGGCTGACGACGACAAGCAGCATCGTGGATCTGGCTGAGAAGCACGATATTGAAATGCCCATCACGCGCGAGGTGCACGCGGTTTTGTTTGAAGGCAAATCGCCGAAACAGGCAACAGACGATTTGATGTGTCGTCCATCTCGAAGCGAGTAAGCTTCCAGGATGCTAACTGCACCTTTCAAAGTGTTCCCGGAAGTCGTTTTCGCGATCAAATAGGCTCATTCGCGAAGTTGAAATCGATTCGATTTCATAGGTGGTCTGATCCGGCGGACAATTTGGCTCGCCGATGTTGAAACACAGCGAGTCGTTTGTGA
>JBGCDN010000380.1:0-4689 GCA_045105495.1 Planctomycetaceae bacterium | reverse complement strand
CTCGTGTGCCCGATGTGTTTGGCTTCTTCGACCCAAAGCAGGAGTATTCTGTTCGCTACGGTTCCCTCCCGCACTGGGAGCAACCCGGAGCGACTTACTTCATCACGTATCGTACCGCCGATTCGATTCCGCAGGTGGCGTTCGATTTATGGAAGCGAGAACGAGCCGATGCGTTGCTCCGGCTCGGCATTGATGTGAATCGAACGGATTGGCTCACTGCGTTCGGTAACCTGGATTGGGGCAAGAAGCGGCAGTTCCACCGACAGTTCGCTACGAAGCTTGAACAGGAGGTCGACAAGCTACACGGTGAATGTCCGCTCGCGAACCCGGAAGCATCGCAGATCGTGGAAGAAAATCTGCTGCGGTTCAATGGCGACCGATACCACCTCGGCGGATTCGTGGTCATGCCGAACCATGTGCACGTACTGGTCTGCCTGGATCGAGACATCCGGCTGAAAGATCAGTGCAAGAACTGGAAGCACTATCAGTCGAGAGAGATCAACAAACTGCTCGGACTTGAAAGTCGACTATGGCAATCCGAGAGTTTCGATCACTTGGTGCGAGATGGCGATCACTTTCACAAATTTCGAAAGTACATCGAGGAGAACCCGAGGAAAGCGAACCTGAAGGCCAGTGAGTCCCGTCTCTACCTCCCCGACCTGACGGACGCACGCTTTGTAGCCGACTGAGGCCTCTCAGTCGGCCGAGCATTGGAAGCCGTGTTCAATGTCTTTAGGGAGTTGTTTGGTTCGGGCCGCATCGTGCCGCTGCGCGGCAACCGACTGAGGGCCTCAGTCGGCTACAGTTCTGACGGCAGGGCAGCCCCGGTTCGACTCTCATCCCACAGGCAACGCCGAAGGTGTTGAACATCAAAGCCCAGCGTCGCGAAGCGCACGCTGGGTTCACGATCACCTAAACGCTGCGTACCCCAACGGGGTTCCACAACAGGCGTGGGTCAGATGTGAAACCCCTTCGGGGTATTGCTGCATGTTGGCAACAGATGCCCAAAGTGCGCTTCGCGACCTTGGGCTTTGATGTTGAACGACGTTGCGGCAGGGTGGCCGGGGTTGGAGCGAGGAACGAGTGAAACCCCGGAAGGTTGTTCGCAGGTTTCATTCGGATTGGAGCCTTGTCCGTTCATCGAACCGGGGTTTCCTTCGCAGGCTCAGTCCAACCCCGGCCACCCTGTTTGGTTCTGTCTTGGTCAAGGGAGTGACCTACGCGGCTCTCTCACAGAGGCACAGAGGAGGTGCAAGTCCGGGAGAACCCAGCTACCCGAGTTATGGGGCAGACTTCACATCAAGTTTAAGTTGAACGGGTTCAGGTTTCCGACGATCTGCGGGCAAGTCAACACCTCGAATTGCATTGGTTCCAATCAGGGCTTCAACTTTGGAGATGCGGTCGCGCAGTAGCAGTCGAAACTGCTCCGCGGACTTGATGTAAAGTTGCCCCAACTTCCGGAGCTTCTCCCGCGTGCCTGGAGAAACGATTTTGGCAGCCCGCTCAAATGATTGTCGTTCCCGCAAAATGGTAGACGCCATTGTCACTCGCTGTTGGTCCTCCATGAACGCAACGGTTTCCGGTCTGGTGTCTGTGATCTTCCGGTAAAACAGTTTCCAACCCCGCGACTTCAAAGTCGTGGATTTAATGGTGCGATGTTCGGCTGCGATTTCGCGATCAAGGTTTCGCAAGGCAGTCCGTTCTTCTCGCGAAACTCCAACTGCTGTGGCGATCGTGGCCAGCTGGTAGTCGAATTCCGGAGTGCGAACGTGACTTGAGCCGGTCTTGATGTTCGCAGTGTCGAGGAACGGCTTCCAAATCGCGTCACGTCGAACGAAGTAGTCGTCCAGTACGGTCATTACGGACTTGAAGTTGTCCCCGTGTTCTTCGGACAGATGCTCTGCGATATACGAAACGGAATAGTCTCTGTCGCGTTTGCGTTTTACCGCCAGATGCTTGTAATGGGTCTTGCTAATCTGAGAGCGAACTTTTGTCCCGTTGGCGAAGACGTGGTTGAATGGGTCGTATTCCGTGGTCAATAGATTCACGGGTAACAGCCGAGCGCCTTTGGCATCCAGCTTCATGACTTCATCGGAAAGTACCCGATTCCGGGCATGCGCTCGCTGTTCGAAATCGCCGTAGGTCTTCACAAAGGACGTAGCTGCCGCTTGGCGTTCCGGCGGTAGAGCGGCCACCATTTTCGCGACCGCCACCGCATTGAAGTGCTGCCGTTGCTCCTCGCAAGCGAGTGGCCACTCGTACTTTGAGTAGAGCAACCGTTCAATCGTGCCTTTGATTTCTAAAAAAGCCCGCTTACGGATCGTATCCTTCGCGAGATCAAAGTCGCGTTTTGTCTGTTTCTGAATCGTGGACAGCGCAGCCTTTTCGGCTTCCGTCTTTCCGAATTTTGCCAGCAGTTCGACGACTCCCAAAAACAGACGTTTCGGTGCAACAGCCGGACCACAGTTGGAATCGAAAGCCGCCTGGAGTTCGCGAACGTCCTTTAAGTGGGCCGCATTGTGGGGCTTGAACAGCTCAAGTGCCCGATTCCATTTTCGCAGAGCCTCCCCATCCAGCATTTTGGAAAAGTCAGCGTCTCGGGCCTGACGAAAGAGTCGTTGGCTTTCGACTAACTTGGCCCGCATTGCCTTCGCATGCCGGATTTCAAATTCGGAAACCTGGGATTCCGGAAGCGCATGCGGAACAAAGAACGCGTTGAGTGCGCTCAGCGGGTCCGTTTGGGAAGGTTCGTAGTTGAACCTTCGAAAATGATGCTGGAGCCCGATGTCAACGTTTGCCAGACGCTGTTTGTCTGCCGCATGGAATTCCGATTGCGCGGTGGCTTGCGAGTTGAGAAACGCGAAAACCACGATGCCTGGAACCAAAACTCCAAGTTGTCGAATGGGCATGCAAATCCTTCCCGTGAGTAGCTGATGAGACTAGCTCGTTCTTAGTCAGTAACCAGTCTATTTGCTACCGATGAGGGTGACTGAAACCAGAGTCGCCCTTGTGGGCTCAGTCCAACCCAGCCAGCTTGGTTCAGGGACAGCGTCGGCGATAGCCGCGGGAGTAGACGACGGTCGAACCGTGGAAGTTGATCGCAACCGTTCCATGGAACCAGATGGCGTCTTTGAGCGGGTCAATGATCGCCGGAACCGGAGGCTGCTACCTCACTGGAATCTCCTTTGATCGATCGAGCTCAATTCTACCGAGACCAGTGATTGGGCGAAGGCCCAAAGTTCCTTCTCGCTACGGGACCGGGCGCTATCCGTTTCGGATGTGGGCCAGTCGGCTCAAAAGCACGCGGATTGACCGCAAAGTAGTTCGACGTGCCGGATCGGCTTGGCGATCACAGACGCACTTGCTCGCCCTCAATTTCCAGCTCTCGCTTCTCAATGGGCACGTTGCATTCAACTTCCCTGTTCCAGACGACAGTAGCCTTCTCAACGCTTCCGGTTGGTGTATACCGAACGGTTGTGAACAATTTGGGAAACACGATACCTCCTGTTGTCACAACTTCTCCGCGTTGCCGCATCGTGATTCGCCCACGGCCCTCTTGATAGACGCTGAGTTCCAGCACCATGCCGCTGGAACGATCAAACATCACATCCGCGGCGCCTTCAGGCGTCAGCCGGATCGTTGTGTCTGTTAGCTCGGTGACGTCCAGATCGGTCAGTCGTTCAATGCCAACAGTCGCTCTGAAGTCTGGTAGTCCCAATGTGCCATACCTGAGCTTGTCCGGCGTGCTGACAACCGCGGGACTATGCCCCTGTTTTGACGTCTGGTTCACGCCATCAAAGGCATGAGAATAGCCACCAAACTCCTCCCGAGTTGCAACGCCATCTTTTACGAAGCTGCCGTGTAACTTGCTGATGTCAATTCCATATCTGACCCCTACCTTCGGCAGTTCACCCGGCTGCAGAACAGCGGCTTCGTTCAGGCTATGAAGCCGATTTAGCGTCGTACCGAAAGCACCTTCCAGATCATCAGTCGTGTCGAACGGCTCAAGAAGGGATTCCAACACTTGCTGCGATGCTGGACTTAAGAAGGACGGCCGCAGCATCATGAATCTGATTCGAGCCGATGATATTTCGTGAGTCGGTACGCTGGACTCCAGTTTGGTCAGCAACTGCTGTTTAGCTTCATTGTTCGAGTCGGATGTCATGAGAATTTCCTATTTCCTGGCTAATGGCGTTTGCATCGTAGACAACGCGTGAAGTGCGAATCGGATCAAAGCATTCGCGAGCGAGCACCTCCTTCGTGCCTCCGTGTGAATACTTGTCTTCTTCCAACCCCGGCCACCTGATTGGTTCTGTCTTGGTCAGGGGAGACGAGAGCGGGGCTAACCGTTGGAGCACCCGTTCCCAATATCAACGCCGAAGGTGTTGAACACCAAAGCCCAATGTCGCGAAACGCACGCTGGGTTCACGATTACCGCAACGATTCGTACCGCAACGGGGTTCCACAACATGGGTGGCTCGGATGTGAAACCCCTTCGGGGTATTGCTGTATATCGGTCACAGAGACCCAAGGTGCGCAGCGCGACCCTGGGCTTTGATGTTGAACCGCGTTGCGGTTAAGAACCGTGCAGGAATGTCTCGCTGGCGCGCCACAGCCAGCATATCCTCCGTGCCTCCGTGAGAGTCCATCCGGGCCGACTTTGATTCTTTCAGAGGCGCAGAGGGTGCA
>JBGCDN010000379.1:0-3382 GCA_045105495.1 Planctomycetaceae bacterium | reverse complement strand
CCACCTTCAGGAGCGTGCATATCAGCGTGGGGTGAAGATTCCGTTCACGGCCAACACTCCGTACGTAAACACGATTCATCACGAAGACCAGCCACCATACCCCGGCAACCGAGACATCGAACGCCGGATCAAGAACATCGTACGTTGGAACGCGATGGCCATGGTTCACGGTGCCAACAAGAGAACCGACGGCATTGGCGGACACATCTCCACCTTCGCCTCGTCAGCCACACTGTACGAAGTGGCACAGAATCACTTCTTCAAGGCGAAGACAGACACTCATCCAGGCGACATGGTCTATTTCCAAGGTCATGCGTCACCCGGCATGTACGCTCGGGCGTACCTCGAAGGTCGCATAAACGAGCAACACCTGCTGAACTTCCGGCGTGAACTGTCGGAAGAAGGCGGCTTGTCTTCATACCCGCACCCGTGGCTCATGCCAAACTTCTGGCAATTCCCAACAGTGTCCATGGGCCTCGGCCCTCTCTGCGCAATCTATCATGCTCGGTTCCTGAGATACATGGAACACCGTGGTTTGCTGGACACCAGTCAGTCGAAGGTCTGGTGCTTCATCGGTGATGGCGAGACAGACGAACCAGAGACCCTCGGGGCGATTAACCTTGCCGTCCGTGAAAAGTTGGACAACCTGATCTTTGTCGTAAATTGCAATCTACAGCGACTGGACGGC
Source organism: Planctomycetaceae bacterium (assembly GCA_045105495.1). Classification (GTDB taxonomy): domain Bacteria; phylum Planctomycetota; class Planctomycetia; order Planctomycetales; family Planctomycetaceae; genus CAYNWT01. Next base: position 2,694 of record JBGCDN010000379.1, on the reverse strand, counting down.
CCGGTTCGCGGCAATGGAAAGATCATTCGGGAACTGGAACGCATCTTCCGCGGTTCGGGGTGGAATGTCCTGAAAGTCATTTGGGGTAATGACTGGGATCCGTTACTGGATCAGGACGAGAATGGCAAGCTTGTGAAGCGGATGGGAGAGATCGTGGATGGTCAGTACCAAAAGTACTGCACTGAGCCAGGCTCTTATATTCGCGACCACTTCTTCGGCGTCGATCCTGAGCTAACCGAGATGGTCGATAGTATGGACGACCAAACGCTCCGCAAGATGCGGCGCGGCGGACACGACCCTCAGAAGGTTTATGCAGCTTACGAGAACGCAGTAAATAACACGGGTTCGCCGACAGTTATTCTCGCCAAGACTATTAAGGGCTACGGACTCGGCGAAGCTGGTGAAGGTCGCAACACGACTCACAACGAGAAAAAGCTAGCCGACCAACAGCTTCATGATTTCCGCGGTCGGTTTGGAATCCCGATTAGCGACGAGGATCTCTACAAGACGCCGTTTTATAAGCCAGCCGACGACAGCCCTGAGATGAAGTATCTCAAAGAACGTCGCGAAGCTCTCGGCGGACACGTTCCGAAACGCCAGCCAAGTGGTGAGCGGTTGGAAATTCCATCATTGGACGACAAGCTGTTCAGTCGAACGACGGATGGCTCGAAGGAACGAGAGGTCTCAACGACAGGCGAATTCGGAACCCTTCTGCTCTCAATGTGCCGCGATAAGAAGATCGGTAAGCGAGTCGTTCCAATCATCCCGGACGAAGCTCGCACCTTCGGAATGGAAGGCCTCTTCAAGGCCATCGGCATCTACGCCCACACCGGTCAGCTCTATGAACCGGCAGACAGTGAAAAGGGCAAGATGTTTACGCCCTACGTCGAAGCCAAAGACGGGCAACTGCTGGAGGAAGGCATCAACGAAGCGGGTGCGATGGGTTCATTCATCGCGGCCGGTTCTGCGTACTCAAACCTCGGCGTCAACATGATGCCATTTTACATTTACTATTCGATGTTTGGGTTCCAGCGAGTGGGCGACCTCATCTGGTGCGCGGGTGACACGCGGTGCAAGGGATTCCTTGTCGGTGGTACATCCGGCCGAACGACGCTCAACGGTGAGGGGCTGCAGCACCAGGATGGCCATAGCCACCTTATCGCAACAAGCGTCCCGAACCTGTATGCGTACGATCCGGCTTACGGCTACGAACTTGCCACAATCATTCAGGACGGCATGCGTCGGATGTATGCGGAAGGCGAAGAGATCTTTTACTACCTCAGTGTGTACAACGAGACTTATCGACAGCCAGCAATGCCAGAAGGCTGTGCCGACGGCATCCTTAAGGGTATGTACAAGCTGAAATCGACGGATGGCAAAAACGCTAAGCGTCCCCAACTGTTTGGCAGCGGTACGATTCTTCGAGAAGCCTTGCAAGCTCAGGAGATACTCTCCGACAAGTTTGGAATCGGTTCTGACGTCTGGAGCGTAACCAGCTACAGCGAACTACGCCGCGAGGCTCAAGCCGCCGAACGATGGAACCGGTTGAACCCGAACGAAACGCCAAAGTCGTCGTACCTTCAAGATACGCTGGCCGGAATCGACGGACCGTTCGTTTCCACGAGTGACAACGTACGACTTGTTGCTGATCAAATCCGACAATGGATCCCCGGCGACTACTACGTCATGGGAACCGATGGATTCGGTCGCAGTGAAACACGTCCGGACCTGCGACGTCACTTCGAAATCGATGGTGAATGCACGGCTCTCGCCGCTCTCAGTGGACTCGCGAAGGCCGGCGAATTCGATTCAGCGAAACTGGCGGACGCGATCAAGACACTCGACATCGACCCTGAAAAAATCGACGCAGTAATGGCCTAAGCACAGGGTAAGAGTGAGCATTGAGTTGGGCGAATTACACGCTTCGGTCGGCAATCTCTTCACTCAACTGTGCCGCACTAGCAGCGGCAGCCGGTCGACTTGAATCGATCGGCCGCTCTGTGGGTTTTGAACCGATTCGAAAGCAATCGCTTGGACCAATTCGAAGCCGAGGCTGAACGACTCCGCGAGCAACTTAAGAATCAACAACAGACTAGAACAGACCGGTATAGCCGAGCCTGAGAAATCAATATGACTATCGAATTCAAAATGCCCGACGCCGGACCGGATGTCGAAACTGTTGACATTGCGAACGTTCTGGTTGAGGTCGGTGATACGGTCGAAGCTGGCGATCCGGTTGTTGAAGTACAAGTCGAGAAGGCCGTCGCTGAAATTGACTGTTCCCACAGCGGTACGGTCGAAAAGATCCACGTCGCTGAAGGCGACACAATCAAAGTGGGTTCCGTTCTCATTAGCCTGTCTGGCGACGCTGCCGGGATCACCGAATCTTCACCCGCCGCCTCTGCTCCCGCCCCCACAGAGACTTCACCATCTCCCGCCGAACAGAGCGCACCACCTGTGCCTGCTGGTAGCAGTGGTGGAACTGGCGATTTCCTTCTTCCCAGCCCTGGCGACAACCCGGCTGAAGTCGTGGAAGTCATGGTGGCTGAAGGGGATAGTGTCGAAGAAGGCGACGTCGTCGTTCTGGTGCAGACGGAAAAAGCGATCGCCGAACTGGAGAGCCCCTACACCGGCAAAGTGACCAAAGTAAACATCAAGGAAGACGATGTTGTCGAGGAAGGTCACCTACTGATC
>JBGCDN010000378.1:0-3158 GCA_045105495.1 Planctomycetaceae bacterium | reverse complement strand
CCGCCGTCATCTGATCTGGCTGGATGTCTTCGACTCGCACCGTTCCTCGGGTGATGGCTGCAGCGATCAGAAGTGTGGCAGCTTCGATTCTGTCGGGAATCACTTCGTAAGTTGGCGCTGAGAGCGTTTCAACGCCTTCGATTTCGATGAGCGGCGTTCCCAAGCCTCGGATTTTCGCGCCTGCTGCAATCAGGAAGCGGCCAACGTCCACAACTTCTGGTTCGCAGGCAGCAGCTTCAATCTGTGTTGTTCCTGCTGCAAGCGTCGCTGCCGTCATCACGTTACAGGTGCCGGTTACAGTCGAACCAAGTGCTCCGCCAAGATAGATTCTGGCGCCTGTAAGTCGATTGGCTTTGGCAACGACATAACCGCGTTCAACCTGAATCTCCGCACCCAACGCGCGAAGGCCCTTGAGGTGAAGGTCGACCGGCCTCGCGCCAATGTTGCAACCCCCGGGCATTGAAACACAAGCAAACCCTCGCCGCGCGAGCATCGGGCCGAGGACGCAGAAGCTGGCTCGCATGCGGCGGACGAGTTCGTAGTCAGCCACGGAATTCGCCGTAGCGTTCGAATCGATTGTGAGGCTGTTATCCTGAAATTCGACTGTCGAGCCCAGCGTGGTCAGCAGTTTGGAGAGGGTTCTGACATCAACGAGATCAGGCACGTTGGTAAGCGTTGTCTTGCCTTCAACCGCAAGAGTCGCAGCCATGATCGGTAGAGCCGCATTCTTCGAACCCGACGCGCGGACGGTGCCGTTTAGCTGCTGGCCACCTCGTACGACGAAGAGTTCCATCTTGCATCTCCGTTTTGACTAACAGGTCCTGCGGCGACAACAGATTACAGCTTCAACCTTGCGACCTGTTTCCGTAAACAACGCGTTGAATCCCGCTGAGATCTTTTTCGATACCAACGTTTTGGAAGCCCGCTCGCTTAAGAAGTTCTGCGACGGGTTCAGCTTGCTGGCCATCGACTTCCAACATGAGATGCCCATCATCTGTTAGATAGCCGGGAGACTGTGCGATGATCTGGCGAACGATATCCAGCCCATCGGTTCCTCCTACCAGCGCACCTGTTGGTTCGTGGTCGCGAACATCAGCATCGAGTCCAGGCATTTCATCTGCGCGGATGTAGGGCGGATTGCTGACGATGACTTCGAACTTCTCGTCAGGCACTCCAGAGAAGACGTCGCTTTGGAGTAGGCGAATGCGATCTGACATGTTGTGCTTGTCTGCATTCACTGATGCGATTGCCAGGGCTTCGGGGGAAATGTCGACCGCAGTGACGTTGGCGCCGGGGCAATTCACTGCAATGGCGACAGCAACACAACCGGAACCCGTACCGATGTCGAGAACGTTGGAGGTGCTACGTTCTTTCAAGACGTCGAGGGCGGTTCGGACCAGTGTCTCTGTATCCGGACGTGGAATGAGAACTGCAGAGTTCACACTGAAGTCCAAGCCGAAGAACTCGCGGAAACCAACAAGGTAAGCCACCGGTTCAGCCTTCGCGCGGCGTTGGATGAAGTCTCGCATGCGACCGCGTTGGTCAGGTGACAGCGGTTTGTCGTAGTTTGTGTAGAGGTGAATTCGTTCCCAGCCGCATGAGTGGGCGAGAAGAATTTCAGCGTCGAGTCGCGGGCTGTCGCTGCCGTTTTCTCGAAGGTAGCCAATCGACCAGTCCAGAACTTTCTGGACGGTCCATTCGTCGCTGGATGGCTTTTGCGGAGCGGTGTTCAAGGTCAGTCCGTTGGTTTCGAAACAGAGATCAGGCGTCGTCTTTCTCCGACTTGTCTCTCTTGTTCTTGGGATCTTTTGGGTCCAGCCCAAGTCGTTCCATGCGATCGTATTCGATCATCGCTTCGATAAGCTCGTCCATGTCGCCGGTAATGACTTTGTCCAGCTTATGCAGCGTATAACCGATGCGGTGATCTGTGATTCGATTTTGCGGGAAGTTGTAGGTGCGGATTCGCTGACTACGGTCTCCGGAACCAACCAGCGTTTTTCGAGTCTCGGATCGTTCGTCGTTGATCGCCTGTTGTCGGGATTCGAGAACTCGCGAACGCAAAACCCGCATCGCCGATGCTCGGTTCTTGTGTTGGCTTTTTTCGTCTTGGCACTTTACGACAATACCGGTTGGAAGGTGCGTCATACGAACTGCACTTTCCGTCTTGTTAACCTTCTGGCCACCGGGGCCACCGGCTCGCATGGTGTCGACTTTGATATCTTCCGATTTGATTTCAATCTCGACTTCGGTCGGTTCAGCCAGCACCGCAACAGTCGCCGCGCTGGTATGAACGCGTCCCTGCGATTCTGTTTCCGGGACACGCTGAACTCGGTGACCACCGCTTTCGAATTGAAGCTGGTGAAAACAGCCTTCGCCCGAGATATTGAAGACGACTTCCTTGATGCCCCCGAGCTCAGTTGAATTGAAGTCGATAGTTTCGACCTTCCAACCACGCGTCTCACACAGCCGGATATACATGTCGTAGAGATTCCGCGCGAAGAGTGCGGCTTCGTCTCCGCCGGCACCGGCTCGGATTTCCATGATCAGCGAACCGCGTGAGAGTGCGTCGCCAGATGCGGCGAGTTCTTCAAGGTCCGGTTCCATGTCGGACAGCTTCTTTTGAAGCTCCGTGAGTTCAGCCTGCGCGTACTCTTTGGATTCGGCGTCGGTTTCTTCTTCGAGCATCTCTTTGGCGGCGTCGATTTCTTCGACAAGCTCGCGATACTCGCGGACTGCTTTCGCTATACGTTGCAGCCCACCCATTTCACGCTGAATTTCTACCATGCGCGAAACGTTTTGTTGCACTTCGGGATCGAAAAGCTGCTTTTCGAGCTCTTCGTAGCGATCTAGCTTAGCTTCAAGACTCGGGAACATATCCGTAGTTCACCGGCGACAGTTAGAAGCGCGCCGGGCCTTTGCAGTGTCGTGAAAAAGAATGTGCCGCGCAATCGCCTAATTTGGGCCTAATGCGCGGCACCGACAATCTGCTGGCCAGCTAGCCTTCGGCAGCTTCTTGCTTGTCGTCTTCTTTCGGTGCGTCTTTCTTTTTGCCCCAGTTGTACTTCTTCTGGAACTTTTCGACGCGACCGGCAGAGTCAACAAACTTCATCTTGCCAGTGTAGAACGGATGTGAGGCTGCGCTAATTTCAACCTTCACG
>JBGCDN010000377.1:0-35749 GCA_045105495.1 Planctomycetaceae bacterium | reverse complement strand
AGAATAAGCTAGCTCCATGTCTCCTGAATCTACTTCGCTTATCGAACAGTACACCGCCAGCGGGCTTCTTCAGGATGAATCCCCAGACAACATCCGCCGCTGGCTGTCCGAGTCATGCTACGCCGGGTACCAACCCAGGATTATGGAACTCCTGAGTGGCTCAGAAGATGATGTTCGCCGTCTCAACGACATGTTCTGGACGACGATCCCATTCGGAACCGGTGGACGTCGCGGAGCCATGGGACAGATGGGGCCGGCGACCATTAACGAACGCACAATCGCCGAATCTGCTTATGGCCTTGCGAGCTACATGCAGCAGCAAACCGGAAACGACGGGGGGGTTGCCGTTGTTGCTCACGACACCCGCAACCGGTCGCAGGAGTTTGCTCGGATTACAGCAACGACCTTCGCTGCTCTCGGCTTGAAGGTCTACGTTTTTGGACCTCACCGGCGAACGGTTGATCTTGTTGGAGAAGAGAAGGCCGCGGAGCTAACTCATCGATCCACACCTTTACTGTCATTCGCTGTCCGCCAATTGAAGTGCGATATCGGCGTCATGATATCGGCGTCACACAACCCTCCGGCAGACAATGGGTTCAAGGCCTATTGGAGCAGTGGAGCCCAGGTAACCGCTCCGCACGACAAGGGAGTCATTGAGTGCGTGAACGCGGCCCGAGATATTGGCACGGTGGACTACGACGAAGCCGTGGCGAATGGTTCGATTGTGGTCGTCGGAGACGAGATTGACGACGCATTCGCCGAAGCGGTTCTGGCCACCGGACTTTCGGAGAGACGCGACATCAAAGCTGTCTTCTCACCTTTGCATGGTGTCGGCGAAACTGCAGCCTTCGATGCGATCGCCCGAGCTGGCTTCGACGGAGTTCGTGTGTTCGAACATCACCGTTTGCCAAGCGGCGACTTCCCGAACGTAGCCGACCACTTCCCCAATCCAGAACGAACTCAAGTCTTCGATTGCATCATCGAAGCAGAGAAGGACACTGATTGTGAAGTCATTCTGGCAACCGATCCGGATGCTGATCGAGTCGCGATCGCGGTTCGAGATGACGACGGCAAGTTCGTCATTCTGACAGGTAACCAAACCGGCGCGTTGCTTTGTGACTATGTTTGCCAGCAGCGGAAAGCGAATGGTTCGCTAACAGCTGACAGCTATGTTGTGGAGACGCTTGTCACGTCACCCATGACAGGCACGATCGCAAAGAGCTACGGCGCAGATGCGATTATGGACTTGCTAGTGGGCTTCAAGTTCATTGCAAAAGCCATTGATGAGCGTGGGCCGGAGAACTTCATTTTTGCGACAGAAGAATCCATTGGGTATCTCGCTGGTCAGTACGCTCGAGATAAGGACGCATCCATCGGATGTCTTTATATCCTTGAGATGGCTGCTGAACTGAAAGCGGAAGGCAAGACAATCCTTCAACGGCTTGACGAACTCTATGCACAACATGGTGTTCACTGTGAGTCGCAAAAGTCGATCTACTGTGAAGGCTCTTCCGGGTTGCAGCAGATTAAGGAGCTGATGAAAACGATTCGAACCACACCTCCAGCCACACTCGCCGGACTCCAAATCGCGCAGGTTCGGGACTTCGAGACTCTGGAAATCAAATCGCCTACCGGTGAAGCAATTGGCAAGTTCGAGCGACCACAAGGCAACCTTGTGTTTCTCGACAGTGCCGAAGGAGACGCGACAATCTCGATTGCTGTCCGACCTTCCGGGACTGAGCCTAAGATTAAGTTCTACTTCTTCGTGCAGGAATCAATGACAGCTCATGCTGATTTGCAGGCCGCAAAGAAGGCTGCAGCTGCAAGAGTTCAAGAAGCCGATTCCGAACTCGAAGCCTGGGCAGACAGCGTTCTGCAGGCAGGCTAGTCTCGATGGCCTGGCTAAAACTCATTCGACTTCCCACCGTCTTTACGGCGATGGCCGATATCTTTCTCGGCTTTCTGATCGTATCGGGGGGCCGCTTCGAACCACTACGAGAGTTTGGACTGTTGCTGGGAAGTTCTTCCTGCCTCTACTTCGCTGGCATGGTTTTCAACGATGTCTTCGACGTGAAGCAGGACACTCGAGAACGACCGCATCGACCAATTCCATCAGGCGCGGTTTCGCTGACGTCGGCGTGGCTCTTCGGACTGATCCTTATGGGCAGCGGGGTTGGACTGGCAGCGCTTGTTGGAACGCCGAGCGTTAGCATCGCCATTCTGATAGTCGTCGCTGTCTTCTCTTACGACTGGCTACTCAAACCAACCGCATTCGCGCCGCTCGCAATGGGCAGTTGCCGCGTTTTGAACGTATGCCTTGGGGCAAGCTTTGTTGAAACGTTGCCAGCTGTCTTTTCGCCACCTCAGGTGACTGCTGCGATATGCCTTGGCGTCTACATCACGGGACTTACCTGGTTCGCCCGACGGGAAGCAGTCGGTGAGAACAAGCAGGACTTGGTTGGCGGCACCATCGTCATGAACATCGCGGTCATCGGTTTGTGCGGGCTTGTGATCAGCCAGTCGAAGGCAAACCAATGGCAGGTTGTTGGCCTGCTCGTGTTCATTCTCGGAACCATCGATCTACGGCTGGTGAAGGCCATTCGCTCCGGGCAACCGCCAGACATTGGAAGCGGTATCCGCACAGCCCTTCTCTCATTGGTTCTAATCGATGCGAGCCTGGTTCTGGCTCTCACCGCATCAGTGCCTGCAGCGATTGCCACAGCAGCCCTTCTGCTGCCAGCATCAATCGTCCGTCGCTGGATACCGCTGACTTAGTCTTTTTGTACTATTTAGAAGACCCACTGAACCGGTACAAGCGCCAACTGCAGTGGCCATTTGTGTAAAGATGGGGAATTTTGGTAGCCAATTACTGAAATTCTGACCGACTTTGAGCAAAATTTGCGTCTCCATACCTAACGGGACCAAGGCGAACTCGGTCTCACCCACCATCTTGACTGTAACCCACTACACAGGGGCCTTTTGATGCGAAAGCTACTCCGACGTTCTAATCGCCGAGCAAAGAAGACTGTTCAGGCTGAAGAACTCGAAACCCGAACACTTCTGACTGGAACAGTCCGCGTTGGTTTGAAAGGTGACACTCTCACCATCCGCGGCAACAACCAGGACAACGTCATCCAGATCAACGCTGGCGCTGAAGACGTTGAAGACCTGATTCAGGGCGAAGACGGAACAAGAATCAAGTTCGCTCGCAAGCTCGTCCGAGCAGTCGAACGAGGCGGCGCGGAAGACATCTCAGCTGTCGATATCAGCATGCGAGGTGGTAACGATGTTGTCCTGATCGATGGGAACGGCGAAGGCATCTTCGGCGACCTCAACGTTGACCTTGGCGACGGTGGTGACACCTTCGTCGCTGTTGATGGTTTCATTGAAGGTGACGTCACCATCGAGAACCCTGACGCATCAAGCTATATCGCACTGGCCAACATCGAAATTGAAGGCGACCTCAGCTTCGTTGGTAGCCGTAGTTCTGAAGTCTTCGCAATGTGCGATGTGTTCGTCGATGGCGATGTCGATATCAGCATGAAGAAGGGCCACGACACAGTCCTGATTACAACAAGTGAAATCAGCGACGACCTTCGAGTTAGCCTCGGTCGTGGCCAGGACTTGCTGGGCATTGTGGACACCTTTGTTGGCGACGATACCGATGTCTTCGGCTACACCGGCGACGACGGAGCCTTGTTCCAGGACAACGACTGGGACATGCCAACCACCGATAGCATCGAAACCATCTACACAGATGCCAACGACGTCCCTGACGATATCGTGGATGCCGCCACCGCGAAGGTAGAAGACCTTCTCGAAGATCTGGACGACAGCGATCTGGATGTACCACCAACCCTTGAAGATGCAGCGATTAAGCTGAACGAAATCTTCAACGGCGAAGAAGAGGAAGACGACATGGACTTGGCATAGTCCACACGTCTTGCAAAATCTAAACGCGGAACCTTTACGGGTTCCGCGTTTTTTTGCGCACCTTGAGTTGGTTGCAGACGGACTTCAAATTGAGAACCCTCGCTGAGAGATCTTGCCAGTCGCTTTGTTTCGCAGGATTACTTTGGTGGTCCCGTCCGGCATCTTTTCTTCTTTGATGAGAACGTGATCCGCGTCGAAGTCGCGGTGGACTCCGATTCGCTCGACGTTTTCACGGCCACGCCACACGGGTAAATCAATGGCTTCCCACTTCCGGCTTTCGACGGATCGGTAGGCCGCGTCGACAATCGCATTCACCACGTAACCGTCGTAGAAGTCTTCCATCGGCTTACGCTGTTCTTCCATCGCACTAAGCGCGTCGGCGAACATGTCGATGTAGCCAAGCGCGGCGGGTTCGTCACCTACCGGAAACAACCAGCCGGTTTCTGTTTCGGCTTTCTCTGCGACGTAACCGGAATCTCCGCCAGCCGAGAACATTTCCATTCCGGTTCGAAGCCAATGGTTTAGCCAGATGGTCCCGTCTGTTCCGGCAACTTCGTCTCGCAGGTCCATGCCGCCTCGGAAAGTCCAGCTCACTTCGAATTGACCGATGGCTCCGTTTTCATACCGGACCAATCCAACAGCATGGTCTTCGGCTTCAATGGGATGAACCTGAGTATCGGCCCAGCAACTAACTTCAACCGGGCGAATATCCTTGCCAATAAAGTTCCTTGCGATCTCAATGCAGTGGCAGCCCATATCTACAATCGCGCCGCCACCCGAGAGTTCCTTGTTCCAGAACCAATCACTGTGCGGTCCCGGATGCGTTTCGCGAGAGCGAACCCACAGCACATCGCCGATGGCCCCATTGCGAACCGACTTCAATGCCTTAAGTGTCTTCGGCGTGTAGACGAGATCTTCAAGGTACGCGTGGAACACACCTGCCTCTTCCACCGCCTGCAGCATTCGCAGTGCTTCATCCGCATTGCGTCCCAGAGGCTTTGTGCAGAGCACCGCTTTTCCCGCTTTGGCGGCGGCGATAACACATTCCTCGTGTAAGTGGTTGGGGACGCCAATGATGACGGCATCGATCGCATCGTCCGACACTGCTTCTTCGATGCTGGTTGTGTATTTTTCAATGCCGTGCGTTTCGGCAAAATCTTTCGCTCGCTCTTCGGTTCGAGAATAGACAAGATGAACTTTGTCTTTCGAGCGTTTGCCCTGAAGGGCTTCCGTGTAGAACCGGCCAATCAATCCGGTTCCCAACATGGCAATACGTGGCATCGCAGGCTCTCCCAGTGTGTCGACACAATGTTACCGGGAGAGCGAATGAGTTGTCAGGATACAGGGACCGACGAGTCAGAGGTCAGCGAGTGTGGAGCTTTGTAAAGAACCGAAAGCTGACGATGATCGACCTGGTGCGACTGATGGTTGCGGCGCTGATCATCAAAGTTACTGGCAGCGTTGTATCGAACTATGTGGACTACCTGCCGCCCGACTTTGGTTCGAACTTTCTGCTTGGACGACGCGACTACTTCTTCGGCTCCTACTCCATCGCGTTCTACGGACACATTGTGACCGGGCCGGTTTCGTTGCTACTGGCGGTCGTCTTGATGAGCCAACGGTTTCGCCTTCGCTTCCGTCGCTGGCACGCGCGGCTTGGGCGAATTCAGATTGTGATTGTGTTGTTGGTCAGTGTGAGTGGACTTTGGATGTCACGTCACACTGAAACCGGTGCGATTGCGGGACTTGGGTTTGCCTCGCTTGCCGTTGCCACGGGAATCTTTGCACTGCTCGGGCTGCTATCAGCCAAACGAAAGCAATTCGATTCGCACCAACGCTGGATGTGGCGATGCTTCCTGTGCTTGTGTTCGGCTGTTGTGCTGAGGCTAACTGCCGGGCTGGCTGCCACAACAGGAACCGGTGGCGACTGGCTGTATCCAGCATCAGCGTGGGCAAGTTGGTTAGTCCCACTTTTCGTTTTTGAGTTGAACCGGTTGTACCGCGAGCGAACATCCAACCGAAACACGACGCTTAGAAGTCGTTAGAGTTATCCTCGCCGCCTGAGATCGTTATCGCGGCTTCTTGCATGTCGCGTGAAATGGATGCACTAATGAACCGAACACTGCCGTCGCAGAACATACCGTAGACTCCCCCAGTGTGAGATGTTTCGCGCGTGCCAGCGAGAGCCCGGAACGCGTCTACCCCCTTGTCGTCCGGGTTCATCCAGTGAACTGCGTTCTCGGACAATACTTCCACGACAGCTAGCGTGTTCTCAGTTCCATCTGTCACGTCGTCCAAGGTTCTCTTCTGAGCTGAATGGAAGACAGCGTCATCACCAACCATAGCTCGGTACGTTGTAAATTCAGGCGGAAGATCGGTCGCTCGACATTGGAATACAGGGACGACTGTTTGGAAAGCGAGAGCGTTCGCGGCGTCATCCCATGGTTTCGTTAGATCAATGCTGTCGTAGAGAGCCTTCTGTTCGAGGTGAGGCAGGAGAAGTGTCCGCCAGCTGTGTAGCGGTTTGCCACTGGCGTCCGTCGTGTACGCCGGCGGAAAAGAGCCATGTTCGTCGTGATATGAATGCAGGGCTTTGGCAATGTGCTGAAGGTTATTCTTGCATTGAACACGTTCAGCCAGAACACGGTTGCGCGCGAACGTCGGCACCAACAAAAGGACCGCGATCGCACAGATACCAGTCAGTCCAAGGACCCAGCCCCACCGAATTCGAAAAGCCGGTTTAGCATCGTCGGCGACGGCGTCTTTTGCATCGTATGGATTGTCTGTCATGCTGGCTCTCCAAAAGCGTGGTAAACCAACCGATGTAAAATTTGCGGCTCATCCTGACCTACGCAGAGATCAAACCTTCAATTCCACAGCCTCGCTATCAGCATCGTACCGCTGACGGATTGGTTCAATAATCTCATTCGCAAACGCATCGACTTGTTCCGGCGCACGGCCGATGTAGCGGGTGGCGTCGAGGGTTGATTCCAGGTCGATACCTTTGAATGCATCGTCTTCTTTGAGACGTGCGATTAGGTCGTTCGGCTTGCCTTCCTGTTTGACAACGTCGGCGGCTGCTTGTGAGTGAACGCGAACACGTTCGTGGAGATCCTGGCGATCGCCGCCGGCTTTGACGCCAGCCATCAAGATTTCTTCCGTCGCCATGAAAGGCAGTTCGCCGTTGAGATGCTGAGCGATCACTTTCGGATAGACCACAAGCCCATCACATACGTTTCGGTAGATCAGCAGTACGGCGTCGATTGAGAGAAAGGATTGTGGCAACGACAAGCGTCGGTTCGCACTGTCGTCGAGTGTTCGTTCCATCCACTGAACGGCGGCTGTGTCTTCCGCGTTCTTCGTTAACGAGATGGCAAATCGAGCCAACGCACACATGCGTTCGCTTCGCATCGGGTTGCGTTTGTAAGCCATGGCGGAAGAACCAATCTGCATCTTGCCAAACGGTTCTTCCACTTCCTTGCGGTGTTGTAGCAACCGAATGTCGCTTCCCGCTTTATGAGCCGACTGCCCAATGCCGCTGAGCGTCGCGAGGATTTGAGCATCAACCTTTCGCGAGTACGTTTGGCCGGTCACTGCGTAACGGTTGTCGAAACCCAGCTTCTTCGAAACCAACTTGTCCAGCTGATCGACCTTGTCGTGGTCGCCGCCGAACAGCTGCAGGAACGTTGCCTGGGTTCCAGTGGTTCCTTTGACTCCGCGGAACCGAAGCGAGTCGAGCCTGTGTTCGATTTCTTCAAGATCAAGAACCAGGTCATAGCACCACAGCGTCGCGCGTTTGCCGACGGTGGTTGGTTGAGCCGGTTGCATGTGGGTGAAACCGAGACACGGCAAGTCGCGGTGCTGGGCCGCGAAGTCGGCAAGTTGATTGATGACGCTAACCAAGCGTTTTCGAATCAGCAGCAGACTATCACGAAGTTGAAGTAGTTCCGTGTTGTCGGTGACAAAGCAACTCGTCGCACCGAGGTGAATAATGGGTTTGGCGTTCGGACATTGCTCGCCCCACGTTTCGACGTGCGCCATGACGTCGTGTCGACGTTTCTTTTCGTTCTGTGCGGCGAGATCGAAATCAATGTCGTCGATGTGTGACTTCAGTTCATCAATCTGCGTCTGATTGACATCGGCCAGTCCGAGTTCCAACTGAGACTCAGCGAGCGCGATCCAAAGTCTTCGCCAGGTGGAATGCTTCCGTTGGGCAGACCAGATGTTGCTCATCTCTGTAGAGGCGTAACGGGTGTTAAGTGGGTTCTGGTAGATGTCGTGGTTCAAGGTGTGACGGAACTCCGGAATCGGGAATCTGGCGAGGCTGTGCGGTGCGACAATTACGGTTAGCCCGCCGCGCGAGGTTTTATTTTAGCTGACCGATAGGGCATTGCGATGAAGGCGGAGTGGGGCACTGTGGAACCTGATGTGAATCGCGGAATAGAAAGAAAAGTCATGACGTCTCCTCTCGAATCTTTGATCAACTCTGGCACCAAGCTCTGGCTCGACAGCGTTGATCCAGAACTCGTTCAGGAGAACTTCGATCTTGGAGCGACGGGAGCCACTTCGAACCCGGCAATCATCTCGGATCTCATTCGAACCGGCCGCTTCGATTCACAGTTGGAAGCTCTGGCTCAAAAAGGGCTCGACGACGAAGCCATTGCGTGGGAACTCGCCGACCAGCTGGTTCGAAGCGCTCAGGAAGTGTTTCTACCCATTTGGGAACAGACAAAAGGTAACGACGGCTACGTGAGCTTCGAGCTCGACCCATTACTGGAAGCGGAAGATTGTCCACTGACAGCAGAAGAGCGTTCAGCCAAGTACATCGAGCTGGGAAGCTTCTGGGCAGAGAATCACAAGAACCGAATGATCAAGATCCCGGCGACACCGGGCGGGATTGGTGCATTGGAGGAACTTTGTGCAGCCGGCGTAACACTCAACGTCACTCTTCTATTCACCCAGCGTCAGTATGAAGCCGCACGCGATGCAATCTGGCGTGGTGCCCAGCGTCGCGCCTCGCTGGATGGGTTCAAGTCGGTTTACAGCATCTTTGTAAGCCGGGTCGACGTGTATACGAAACAGCACGTTCCTGAACTCAGCGAAGCAGCTCAAGGGCAGGTCGGAATCGTGAACGCTCAGCAAATCTTCTTGCAGAATCAGGCGTTCTGGTCTGACAACACGACGCCGCTACAGCAAGAAATGATCTTCGCCAGCACTGGAACCAAGGATCCAGGCGACGCGAAAGACAAATACGTATCTGCTCTCGCCGGAGCTGACATTCAAACGAATCCACCAAGCACCAACGAAGCAATTCAGCAACTGGATGGCGCGGTCTATTCGAAATCGGTCGACCAGCTTCCAGCCGCTGAAGTTTTGAAAGACATCGAGCAGAAGGTCGACATGCAGAAGCTTGAAGACACACTGATGTCAGAAGGCTTGGCCAAATTTGCGAAACCGCAGCAGGATTTGATCGACCTCATCGCCACAAAACGCGCGGGCATCAGCGTGGTCTAACGCGTGTTCTGACCGTCTCTCAGCCAGATACTGCTGCCTCCCACGATTGCTTCTTAGGCGTGGGAAGTGTGTTTTTTTGCGTTTCCGGCTTGTGAGAAAAGAATCTTGCCTAAACCCACACTCCTTGCCAGTGCGGGCGGAGCAAGGCAAAATTCGGAACTCGGTAGTGTTCCGAAGCGATTGAGGGACTCGTAAAGACGATCTCTCTTTGGTGTTGTCCCCCTTCTCAACTGCGCGTCAGCCATGGCTAAACTCACGACTGCCGAAAAGATCGCACTAGCGCGTCAACAAGGTGCCCTTGGTGGTGGCGGTGATTCCTCACCTCCTCCTTCCGAACCAGCGGCTCCTGTTGAACCAGTTGCACCAGCAGCAGGTGGGAAGAAACTATCACCGCTCGAACTGGCCCGGCAGCAAGGCGGGGGCGGAGGAGCTACTCCGGCCGCTACGCCTCCAGCAGGCGGCAAGAAATTGTCTCCACTTGAGGCGGCACGTCAGCAAGGTGCCGGTGCTGCAACCGGTGGCAAGAAGCTGTCACCTCTCGAAGCTGCACGTCAACAAGGTTCAGGTGGTGGCGGAGCTCCCGCTAAGTCAGCGCCAAAGGCAGATTCAGCTTCGCAAGCTGCGTCGTCTCCGAAGGCTCCTGTTTCCGTTGAAGGCAAGTCGGTCAAAGAAATGATCGAAGCTGCCAGGAAGCCTGAAGCAAAGTCTGACGGGCCAAAGTTACCGAAGCTTCCCAAGAAGCCAGTCCCTGCACGCAAGCCGATGTCAAAGAAGTCTGCTCCGGTAGAGGAGCGACGTGGCATTCTCGCGGGCTTGGTTCTGACTCCATTCATGGCAGCTTGGGGACTGCTCGGGGCTGCGACCGGCGCTTTCACACTTGGTGTTGCTCGGTTCATGATGCCAAACGTCCTGGTCGAACCTCCCACGAGGTTCAAAATTGGTACGCCGGCTGATTTCCCGCCTGAAACCGTGATCACCAAGTTCAAAGCTGAGCGTGGTGTTTGGTTAATTAACACGGCTTCCTACAACGGTCAGCAGATGATCTACGCTCTCGCCTCGATTTGCACCCACCTTGGTTGCACTCCGAACTGGCTTGAGGGCGAGCAGAAATACAAGTGCCCTTGCCACGGTTCGGGCTTCTACAAGAACGGCATCAACTTCGAAGGCCCTGCTCCGCGTCCGTTGGAGAGGGTTGGAATTGCATTGGCGCCTGATGGTCAGCTTGAGGTTGATAAGAGTCTCAAGTTCCAGCAGGAGATGGGCCAGTGGGAAGATGGAGCCTCGTTTGTTCCGGTTTAGTCGGTTCTCGACTGCTTCGGACTTCTTGAGTTTACTTGGCACCGATCAGGGTTAGCTAACTGTGTCAGTCGGCGAATACATTCGAAACTCGCAGATTTGGAAGAGTATCTTCCGCCATCCGGCTCCTTACGACAGGAGAAATCGGGTGGTGGTCATGCTTACCAATTTCTTCCTGCACCTGCACCCGGTCTCAATCAAGCAGCAGGGGATTGCCCTCTCATACACTTGGTGTATGGGTGGAATCACCTTCTTCCTGTTCTTGGTAGAAGCAATCACTGGCGTGCTGTTGATGTTTTACTATCGCCCCACCTTGGAGTGGGCGTTCTATGACATCCAAGCCCTGCGCGACGTTCAAACCCTTGGAATCATGCGTGAAATACACCGTTGGGGTGCTCACGCGATGGTTATTACGGTCTGGCTGCACATGTATCGTGTGTTCCTGACCGGAAGTTATAAGCCACCTCGCGAGTTCAACTGGGTGATCGGCGTTTTGCTGCTTGTACTCACCTTGCTACTGTCGTTTACGGGCTACTTGCTACCGTGGGACCAGCTTGCCATTTGGGCGATCACAGTTGGTTCGAATATGGCTCGAGCGACCCCAGTACTTGGACACGAGGGTCCCGGTTTTCAATTGCTGAATATCGGTGGCTACGACCTGATTACAAATGCCAGTGATGCGAGATTCATTCTGCTCGGTGGACGTTTTGTCGGTGAAGCGACGCTTAACCGGTTCTACATTTTGCACTGCGTGGCGATCCCCTTGGTGGTCGCTGGCTTGATCGCAATTCACTTCTGGCGCGTCCGTAAGGACGGGGGAATCAGTCAGCCTCTGTAGGCTGATTGCACAGAATTCAACACGGCAGGTTTCGACAGAAATGCCTGAAGTACATCCAAATCTGACACCAGCAGTCATCGGCGGCCTCGGTTGGTATTACCTGCTGCTGTTTGTCATGAACCTTGTCTGGACGGTTAAGTCGTTCAAGACTGGTAAGCACTTCGGCAAGTATAATCTGCCTGCTGCGACGCCGTGGGCGAGTTTCACCGCGATGCTCGGGCTGATGTCCGTTTACCATTTCGCAAGTGTTCGAGGGAATCCATCTGAATTCCCAATCATCCTTCCGGAGTGGTTCAAGAATCCGTTAGACCGAGGAATGGCAGACCCAAAAGTCTTCTTCATTGCGTCTATCGTCTTCTACGCTGCGATCATTTGGTACCGCAAATGGTGGACCAAGCCGAATGTCGCGTGGGTGCTCCTCAATGTCTCATTGGTCTTTATGGGCCTGAGTCTGACGGACTACGACTTCCGTAAGATCGTTGGTAAGCCCGACAATGTGCCGATTGTGGCCATGCTGTTCATCGTTGCCTTCTTCACTTGGATCTATTTCAAGCGTGCCATAGACAACGATCAGCGTATCGCCGAAGGACGCCCGCTGTTTGAGCAGGAGAACAACGAAAAGGTCCTTGTTTGGCCCGACCTTGTTTACACCGAGCTCATTTGCATGATTGCCCTGACGGCGGTGCTTGTCTTCTGGGGAATCGCCCTTCAGGCACCACTTGAAGAGCCTGCTTCATCAGTCAAGACTCCGAACCCATCGAAAGCACCGTGGTACTTCCTTGGCCTCCAGGAGATGTTGGTCTATTTCGACCCTTGGCTAGCCGGTGTTGTGCTTCCCAGCATGATTCTAGTTGGCTTGATGGCCATTCCTTACATCGACTTCAACAAGCGTGGTAATGGCTATTACTCGTTTGAAGAACGTAAGTTCGCCGTATCGACCTTCCTCTTTGGCTTCATGCCACTGTGGATTGGGTTGATTGTTCTTGGAACGTTCCTCCGTGGACCGAACTGGAACTTCTTCGGGATCTATGAGTATTGGGATGTCCATAAGCTGGAAGTCCTGAACAACCGTAACTTGTCAGAGTACGACTGGATCTATTGGCCAGATTGGTGGCGTGGGATCTGGGGCAGCGGGACTGGCTTGCCAGTAGCGGAATCCGGAGCTCCGGCTTGGAAACAGGTCGTCCTGATTCTTTGGCGAGAGCGGTTAGGGCTGCTCTTTACTCTCGGTTATTTCTTCGTGCTGCCGCCGATTCTTGCGGTCACGGTCTTCCGAAGATTCTTTGACCGAATGGGCTTCATTCGATTCATGGTCTTGGCCAACCTTGCACTTTGGATGGCTCTGCTGCCGCTGAAAATGGTTCTCCGATGGCTCTTCTCACTGAAGTACATCGTGGCCATCCCTGAGTGGTTCTTCAATATTTAACGGATGTCTTTGAGGCGCAGCTGAAATGCCAGCCACCGATAAGTTTCGATACAACCTGAAGACAATGCATGTCGTCTTCGCCGTGAGTTGTGCAGCAATTCTGCTCGCGACCGTGGCGATGATGTGGAAAGACCACAAGGACGATTGGCGTGGCTACCAAAGAACCGGTTTCCGGCTCGCGGAGGCAAACGCCGCGTTGGAACTTGCGCAGCTCAAAGACAGCGACTTTGAAGCGGAGCGGGAAAAACTCGAAGCGGCCTTGAAAGCGGCCGAAGAGAAGGTTGCGAGTCAGCAGGATAAGCTGGACACGCTCGAATCAACGCGGGCTGACCAAGCGTTCGTTGTGGACAAGCTTGCTCGGCAGTTGAAGGCTGACAATGCAGTCCGCGACAAGAGTCGAGCAGACGTTGACCTTCTCATCGCCAATGCTGGTAGTGAAGAAGAGAAGCAAGATCTATCAGAGGCCTTTTTTCGTTCGAAGGAAACACGAGACGAGGTAGAGCTAGAGCTGCAAACGGCTGAAGCAACGCTGGAAGAAACTCAGAATGCGATCAAGGCCATCACGCAGGTCCAGGTTGATGCAGAAACAAACCTAAAACGCCTCAATGCCGATGTCGTTCGAATCGAAAAAGTAGTCGGAGAAATTGCACCAACAGGTTTTGCTAAGGCGAAACGTTGGTTTATGGAGCAGCCGATCATTGATGGATTCAACTCCCATATGAAGGTCGTGCAGGACTGGCTGCCAGAGCTTAAGGTAACCTTGGGGATGTCCAAGATTGCACGGTTCGATCGATGCCGCACCTGCCACATCAACGTCGATATCGTTGCAGCCGGCAACCTCCCGGCTTACCCGCACGGTGAACCTTCATCTGACGATGTGACGGACTGGGTAAAGGAGCGTAAAGTTCCGCATCCATTCTCAACACACCCAAACCACGAGCTATACGCGACATCTTCCAGTCCTCACCCGGTCTCGAAGTTCGGTTGCACAATTTGCCACGACGGCCAGGGTTCCGGAACAAGCTTTGGGAATGCTGAGCATACGCCGAACAATCCTGAGCAGTTTGAGCGGTGGCATCAAGAGTACGGGTTCCACCCGAATCACTTCTGGGAACTGCCAATGCAGCCGAAGCGATTCATCGAATCTGGCTGCATCAAGTGCCACCACCAAGTCACAGAACTTGGCGTGAACCCCAAATTCGGTGCCAGTGCTCCGAAGGTGGTCCGTGGCTTTGAAACCATGAAGAAGTACGGCTGCTTCGGCTGTCACGAAATTCATGGCTTCGATGGATCAACAGCTATCGGGCCGGATCTTCGCCTTGAGCCGAATTACGGTTCCGTTGCCTCGCAGATGATTGCCCTGATGGGTGATGCGAAAGGCGATCAAATCGACGAAGCCAAATCTCTATTGTCTGCGGTTCATTCCGATCCGTTGGGAGCCGATACGGCTCGAAGACAGCTGAAGGCTCTTCTCGAGTCCGATCGTGAAGCAGATGAGCCAGTCTTCCCGAAGCCAGTTACCTCACTTGCTTCGGCAATGAAGGACATCGACGGCGTTCATGGCAAGATGCGAAAGGTTGGACCAAGTTTCCGACGCCTGAAATCGAAGACCACTCAAGGCTGGGTTGAGTATTGGACAGAAGATCCAACCAACTTCCGGCCAACGACGCGGATGCCGCGATTTTACAATTTGACGAACCAGCAGGACGATGCTGGCAAGCAGTACGAGCGGGTTGAACTCGCTGGTATCGCCCAATATCTGTTCGATAAATCGGTTCCGCTTGAGGCTTTGAAGCCTGAAGAAGGTTATGAGCCGAATGCCGAACGTGGTCGACGTCTTTTTGCTGAACGCGGTTGTCTGGCGTGCCACAACCATAAGGAGTTCCCAGAATCGAAGGCCGACTTCGGTCCAGAGCTCAGTCGTGTTCACGAGAAAGCTCGACGGGACGAGGGCAGTCCCAACTTCAGTAGTTGGCTCTACACCTGGGTAAGAGACCCTGAGCGATATCACGAACGAACCAAGATGCCGAACCTGTACCTTGACCCCTTCGAGGATGGTGGAGAGACGGTCGATCCAGCTGCTGATATCGCAGCGTGGCTTCTGTCGGCAGGAGGTCCCGGTGACTTCCCAACACTTGAGTTGACTGACAAGGAAATCGATTCAGTAGTCGGCGAATTGCTAGCAAAAGCAATTCGATTTGAGGCTGTCGAAAAAGCTCTCGCTTCGAAGCAGTATCCGTTGAAGGCTGGGATGATTAAGGGCGACGAAGTCGAACTAGCGACTGAAGACGGCAGTGCCGTTGTCGATGAAGTCGAGTGGCGTCGGCGAAAGTTGAACTATGTGGGCCGGAAGACGATCTCGAAGTATGGCTGCTACGGTTGCCACGACATTGCCGGATTCGAAACCGCTCGGCCAATCGGTGCGGCCTTGCAGGATTGGGGCCGTAAAGACACTTCTAAGCTTGCATTCGAGCACATTGAAGAGTGGCTCCATCATCACGGCGAAGCTGACGGCAGTTCTACCAAAGAACGCGTTGACGAAGCTGTGTCTAAAGAGGCATCCGGAGACTTCACTGACGCAGACGAACAGCGTAAAGAGCTTTCGACGGCATACGCCTATCACAGCCTGAGTACTCATGGCCGGGCCGGCTTCATCTGGCAAAAGCTTCGTCAGCCTCGTAGCTATGACTACGAAAAGACAGCGATGAAAGGCTACGACGAACGGCTTCGGATGCCTAAGTTCCCGTTCGATGAAGACGACATTGAGGCCATTTCCACGTTCGTACTTGGACTGGTCGCTGAACCACCTGCGGAAGAATACATCTATAAGCCATCTCGGGAGGAGAACGATCGAATCCAGGGAGAGCAGCTGCTTACGAAATACAACTGCACCGGCTGTCACTTAGTAGAGCTTCCGGAGATTACCTTTGGTGTTGATCGTGAATCGCTCTTGGAAGAAGCCAGTACGCTTGAAGAGTATGCTGGTGTTAGTACGGCTGGCCCGAGGCGTGGCTATGATCTTCTAATGAAGATGAAGCCGCCGGAGCCGACGTTTACAGGTGAAACTTACACAGTGGACGAAGATGGTGAGCCTGTCACCTATGAAAAAATCCGCTTCCGGGGGCAATTGCGAGACCTTCCAGATACCGAAGAGGACATTGAAGATCAGCTATACGGCTTCAACAACTGGGGAACTCTAAAGCTAGACGATTCGAAGCTTCTGCTTCCGAAGCACAACTTTACAATCCCCGTTCAGCAATTCATGGATAAGCATGCGTCCATCAAACCGGGACGCGGTGGTGATTACGCAGAGTGGCTGTCCGGCCATATGATTCAAGACGGAACCGGCAAAGACGGCTCCAGTGCACGCGTCGATAGTCGTGATCGATCACGCCAGATGTCACCGCCGCCGTTGTATCTCGAAGGCCAGAAGGTTCAAACTCCTTGGCTGTACGAATTCCTCTTGGAACCAACGAAGCTCCGGTACGAAACCGTGTTGCGGATGCCGCGATTCAATATGAGCAAGGGCGAAGCTCGAACCTTGGCGAATTACTTCGCTGCGGCAGACGGAATGCCATACCCGTATCAAGAGATTCGTCCGCGAGATCCGGACTACATTACGCATCGAACCCAGATGCTCGAGGCCGCTGGCCTCATGAAAGAAGATGAAGACTACCTTGCTAACTCTTGGTCAGTCTTAACTGGCGAGGGAGCAAAAGCAGAATTGTGTTCAAAGTGTCACTCCGTTGCTGGAAGTGTCTACAAAGCAGGCGGTCCGACTGACGTACGTGGACCGAATTTGCAGCACACAGCGAGAAGACTACGTCCGGATTGGCTGCATTTGTGGTTACATAACCCAACTTGGGTTACTCCTTACACCTCGATGCCGGTTAACTTCAAGCCTGGCGACGCTCCCATGACAACGTTCAATTCGAATTCGCAGGCACAGGTAACTGGCGTTCGCGACGCTCTGTTGAACTACGACCGAATCATGGAAGCGAAAACGGCCGCCACGAAGGTGAAGAAGCCCGCTGCAGCCGAACCGGCGAAAGCCTCAAGTGAAGCTGCGGAGTAGGAAAGTCAAATGACTCGAACGACGTTGGTATCAATTGGGTTGCCGGTAACTTTGCTGGCCGGAATGGGACTTTTTGTCCTCTCTGGTTGCGTAGAAGGTGGCTCCGGTGCGAAGTCTGAAGTGTCTGTGGCAATGAAGGGTGCGGATAGCCCGGGACCGGGTACCGATGGCCCAGTTGACCCCGTGAAAGACACTTTTTCAGGCGACCCCGGTTCGCTTTCAGGTCGGATTAGCATCTCTGGGACCTTCACAACATTGCCGCCACTATTGGCCAAAGGAACTAGTGAGAAGGATCCAGAGTTCTGTGCAGCTCAAATGGATATCCCGGACCAAAAAATCGTCAGCAAAGATGGCGGTGTTGGGAACGTTGTGATTTACATGGACAAGGTGCCGAAGCCACTGACTCGCCTGCCGGCACCTGAAGAACCGGTTGTCTTCGACCAAAAAAACTGCACGTTCAAGCCTCGCGTCTTGTTGTGCCGTACCGGCCAACAGATCCGAATCTGGAACTCGGACGGCGCAGCTCACAATACGCACACTTATCCAAAGAAGAACACAGGCTTTAACTCGTCAGTGAACCCTATGGACACGACCGGGGACAACGCTCAAATTGTCTACAAGAAGTCTGAAGCTCAGCCTCTACCCGTTGGATGCGACTTCCACGCTTGGATGAAGGCGTATCACCTTCCGCTGGACCATCCGTTTGCGGCTGTGACGGCGGAGGATGGGTCGTTTGAGATCAAGGACATCCCACCCGGGAAGTACCGCTTCAAGGTTTGGCACGAAGGCAAGTTTCTTGCCCGCCGTGTAGATATTGAGATTAAGTCTGGCAGTGCCACCACGCTGGATCGCAGCTTCACTAAAGACGAGCTGCTTAAGTAAATCAATTCCGCTTCGTATCGTCGTGGGTAAAAGGCTCTCGTAGTCATGTGTAGAGCAATTCGAATTCTTCCTCTTCTGGTTGTCATCGCATTCGTCGGATGCGATGCACCTCAGTCTTCGTTCGTTTACAACGAGCAAACTGAGGCCCTGCCCCAAATCGCACAGACTGGCGGTAAGACCAAAGAGGGTCAGGAATTCAAAGGCATTAAGAACATCATTGAGGAGAACTTCGGAACTCCCCACGATCTAGTCGCGTGGGCGAAGCTTCCAGTGAACTATGGCGGAATGCCAAACACTGAAGCTGCCGAAGACCCGGCCTCTTTTTCTTTAGCTGATGCTTCTGACGAGCAGTTGGCGGAATACGAAAAGACACCCGGTTTCCACTTGGCGGCGGGGCGGGCTCTCTACATGGAGCACTGCCTGCACTGTCATGGGACAAGCGGGGACGGAGCCGGGCCAACAGCAGAGTACCTCAACCCTCTTCCACGCGACTACCGAAACGGCGTGTTCAAGTTCACCTCTACGAAAGAGGGAAAGACTGCCACTCGGGAAGACCTGACCCGCGTAATCAAGATGGGTATCGCAGGTACGTACATGCCGTCCTTCATGCTACTGGAGGATCAGGAAGTTGATCAAATTGTTGAATACGTTCGCTGGCTCTCCATGCGAGGGCAACTTGAAAACGCGCTCGGAGCAGAGCTGGCCGGGAACTACTCCGCTGAAGCGATGGCTGAGCGTATTGACGGCGGTGAGAACCGAAACGAGATCATGAGTGAACTCCGGGAGGAGCTAGTCGCTTTACCGGAGACAGCTGACGGACTCGCCGGCGACATCGCTGATGCCTGGGACGAAGCTGAATCTACGGAAGCTTTGATCGTTCCATCCGTTGGGCACATCGAGGATTCGGAAGAATCTCGTCGACGTGGCCGAGCGGTCTTCATTTCGGCTGCAGCAAAGTGCACGAACTGCCATGGGTCTCAAGGCTTGGGCAACGGTAAGCAGACCGAAGAGTACGAAGCCAACGCGGCGACTGGTGAGAAATGGCCGGAGAAGGGTCTCCACGACATGTGGGGACACATCATCAAACCGCGAAACCTAACCCGCGGTATTTACCGCGGCGGTCGCCGTCCGATCGATGTCTTCCGACGAGTACGTGCAGGTGTGAAGGGTTCCGGTATGCCGGCGTTCTCCACTGCAGTGATCTCCGACGAAGATCTTTGGCACCTCGTCAACTACGTCAAAAGTATTCCCTTCGGGCAAACCGCACCAGCGGCGCCTGAGAAGGCTTCTGAACCGGCCGGTTAGAATCAGATTAGTCTGGAAGATGCGATAGCCGCGTCTGGAGCGTTACTGTGGAAAAGAAATTTTGGGTAGGACTGTTTGTCGTTTGGCCAGTAGCCGCTGTCGCGGTGTGCTGGCTCGCGCCGAGTCTCGGCTGGTGGTTCCCACCGAACCCGGCAGACGCGAGTGGCGGTACCGGATCGGCCAGTGAATTCGGTCACCGAATTGACGACCTGTTCTACATGATTCTCGTGATCACCAGTGTCACCTTCATCTTGACGCATGCCGCTTTGGCCTACGTCATGTGGAAAGGTTCGAACGTTGGCGATAGCGAGAAAGCGTGGTTTAGTCACGGCAGCCACAGCTTGGAAGTCATCTGGACCATCGTGCCAGCGGTCATCCTTCTCTTCATTGCCTTCGTGCAGCTGGACGTCTGGGCTGATTATCGAGTCATCAGCAAGTTCCCGGAAGAAGCCAAAGCGAACGCCGTTGCAGAAATCACTGCGCGGCAGTTTGAGTGGCGGATCCGCTATCCGGCACCTGGCAAGAAATTGCAAGACGACCCACAGCCTGATGATCTCTACATGGTCAATGAACTTCACGTCCCATCCGGTCGAGACGTGATGATTTACTTGAAGACAGAAGATGTGCAGCACGCGTTCTTCATGCCCGAACTTCGTGTTAAGCAAGACGCTGTGCCTGGCCTTCGAATTCCCATCTGGTTCAATGCCGAGAAGAGTGAAACGTACACGCTCGTCTGTGCAGAACTCTGTGGCTGGGGCCACTACAAGATGGGCGCTGAAGTCATTGCGGAATCGGAGGAGAGTTTCGATTCGTACATGCTGCGACTTCAGGAAGAACAAAACTATGACGGTATCCCGGTCGCGGATGCTGACTCCGAAGAAGACGACGAGGTATAACGATGGCAACTGTTGACACAGCTGTAGTTGGTCACGGCCACGACGATGCCCATGGCCATGACGATCACGGCCATCACGAACAGAGCTTCTTTCGAACATACATCTGGTCGACCGATCACAAAATGATCGGCCTCCAGTTTATGGCGACTACGCTGGTGATGCTGTTCGTCGGTGGTGCATTGGCGCTGGGTGTTCGGTGGCAACTGGCATTCCCGAACGAGGCAATGCCGATCATCGGTAAGTTGCTCTTCGCTCAGCAAGGTGGTCAGATCTCTCCTGAGTTCTACACCATGCTCTTCACCATGCACGCGTCGGTGATGATCTTCCTTGTCATCATTCCGATTCTTGCCGGAGCCTTTGGGAACTTCCTGATCCCTCTGCAAATTGGTGCAGACGACATGGCATTCCCTGTATTGAACGCGTTGAGCTACTGGTTTATGTGGCCAGCAATCTTCTGCTTCGGTGCCAGCTTCTTTGTGGGCGGCATTACTGCTGGACCAGCCGCTGGCTGGACTTCATACCCAGTGCTTTCCGCCCTGCGTGATGCCGCTCCGGGTTCCGGGTCTGCTCAAACCTTCTGGTTGTTCGGCCTAACATTCGTTGGTGTCTCGTCGATGATGGGTTCGGTCAATTACATGACCACGATCATCAACATGCGAGCTCCGGGAATGACGTTGTTCCGCATGCCGCTCACCATCTGGGCGATGTTTATTACAGCAATCCTTCAGGCGTTCGCCCTACCGGTTCTCACGGCCGCGGGTTTCATGCTGCTGTTCGACCGCATGGATTTTGCCGGCATCCATAGTTGCTTCTTTGTTCCTGCCAATATCGTTGTGAACAATGCTGAACCGACAGTCGGTGGTGGTCAGACTCTGCTCTGGCAACACCTGTTCTGGTTCTATTCCCACCCAGCCGTTTACATCATGTTGTTGCCAGCCATGGGTATGGTTTCCGACATGCTTTCTTGCATGTCTCGAAAACCGATCTTTGGCTACAAGCCAATGGTTTACTCCATGGCAGCCATCGCGGGTCTTGGTTTCATCGTCTGGGGCCACCACATGTTTACAAGTGGTATGAACCCCGCGCTCGGCATGACTTTCATGACCTCAACGATGATGATCGCTCTGCCTTCGGCGATTAAGACATTCAACTGGATTGGCACAATGTGGGGCGGCAAGCTGCGGTTCAACACCGTGCTTCTCAACTGCATTGCCTTCGTCTCGATGTTTGTTGTCGGTGGCCTGAGTGGAATTTTCATGGCCGCAGTGCCAGTGGATATCTACTTCCACGACACTTACTTCATCGTCGCTCACTTCCACTATGTCCTCTTCGGTGCCACCCTGTTCGGCGTCTTTGGCGCAATCTTCTTTTGGTTCCCGAAGGCTTGTGGCCGGATGATGAACGAGAAGCTTGGCAAGCTACACTTCTTCCTGAGCTTCGTCGGCTTCAATGGAACCTTCTTCCCGATGCACCTGTTGGGAATTTCGGGTATGCCTCGCCGCTACGCGAATCCATACCTGCACCCTTACCTGTCACACCTGTTGGACATGAATCGGTTCATCACTTTCAGTGCGATTCTGATGGGCTTGGCTCAGTTTATCCTTGTAGCCAACGTGCTCTACAGTTGGTTCAAAGGTCCTAAGATTGGCCGAAACCCTTGGGGAGCAAACGGACTCGAATGGAGTGCTCCATCTCCTCCGGGACACGGTAACTTTGACATTCCACCAGTTTGCTATCACGGTCCACACGAATACTCATCGCCACTGGTTGATGACAAGGACTACTTGATGCAGACCGACCCGCCACCGCCAGCAAAGGAATTGATCGCGGAAGCTGAATCCTCAGAGAACGCTGGAACCAGCGCGTAAGTCAGATGGCTGAGACACCGCACAATCCGTGGGTCCATAGGTGGGCAGTGATCGCCGTATTGGTATCACTGCTTCCGGTGACCATGGGTGCGCTGACGACGACGTTGGACGCTGGAATGGCGTTCAACGACTGGCCAACTTCTGACGGCCACAACATGCTGACTTATCCATGGTTTCGTTCCTACGGCGACAAGTTTATTGAACACGGTCACCGACTTGGCGGTATGTTAATCGGCTTTGTAACGCTGATCCTTGTCGGCGTTGTGTTCCGGTTGGAAAAGCGCAGGTGGGTCCAGTTCGCAACTATTGCGATCCTCCTAAGCGTGATTGGGCAAGGCCTGCTTGGCGGTGGTAGAGTTCGAATGAACGCTCGAACGCTCGCCATGATCCATGGTCAATCGGCCGCCTGGGTCGTCAGCCTGCTGGCCTTACTAGCGTGCTGGACTTCGAAGTCCTGGCGAAAACCTGCTTTGGGATCGACGGCAGACCGGGTGCACGGAATTACTCCGTTCGTTTGCATTTTGCCCGTGGCCATCCTCATTCAATACACCTTGGGTGGCTTCTTGCGGCACAAACATACGGCGATGCAGGAACACTTGGTTTTTGCCTTCGTCGTCATGTTTTTCGCAATCGTAGCTGCGGTTCTATTAATCCGGTCCGGTGTGCCATGGCTCCGTAACAGCGGTAAGCAAATCGCCGGCTTGGTTCTTCTTCAGGTCGCCCTTGGAGCGGGAGCTTGGGCCACGCGCTTCGGCTTTGCAACAATGGGATACGTGGCGCGAGCTCGATCACCTGAGCAAACTTGGCTTCGAACCTCACACACGATTGTTGGAATGATGCTGCTGGCAGCGGCCGTTGTGGCTGTCGCACGGACACTCCGTGTTGCATCGATTGCCCCGACGCCAAAACGCTTCGCCACAACCGTCGCCCGGACTGGCGTTGTGCCCCAAAGCAAAACACTGACAGGGAGTGCATCATGAGTACTCCCATCACATCAGTGAGATCGGCTAGCGGCAGCGGCACTCTGTCTTCTCGACTCAGCGACTATCTTGAAATCACGAAGCCACGCATTTCAGTGATGGTTCTTGTAACGGTGTCCGTTGGTTTTGCCCTCGGCAGCTTCGGGCATTGGGATCCAGTCACACTTCTGCATGCTGTTTTTGGCATCGCTCTTGTGGCGACCGCATCTAGCGCGTTCAATCAGGTTTTGGAACGCAACTCTGACGCCATGATGCGTCGGACATCTGACAGGCCCATCCCGTCCGGAAGAATGTCCGCTACCGAAGTCGCCATGTTTGGCGCGGCCTGCGGTATTGTTGGATCAGCTTGGTTACTGCTGTTCGTGAACACGACGACAGCAGCACTGACCGCCATGACTTTTGTGTTGTATGTCTGTGCCTACACACCCCTGAAATCACGAAGCTACTTGTGTACGACCATTGGAGCCATTCCAGGTGCACTACCACCCGTCCTTGGCTGGACCGCAGCTGGCGCCCCCTTGGACGCACGGCCCTTGGCATTGTTTGGAATCCTGTTCCTTTGGCAGTTTCCGCATTTTCTAGCCATCGCTTATCGTCATAGAGAAGACTACGAGCGAGCGGGATTGAAGATGCTCCCGGGCAATGGCATTCCGAAAGTGGTCGGTTGGATGGCCATCTGCTATGCACTGTTGCTGCTGCCTGTCAGCCTGATGCCTTCAGCGGTATCTCTGGCTGGTGTCGGGTATTTCTCGACCGCGATTGTCCTTGGAATCGGATACGTGATTGCTTCTATCCGGTTCATGCAAAACGAATCACGCCAAACCGCGCGTGCTCTCATACTTACGTCTCTTGTCTACCTCCCGGTGCTGCTTCTGGTCCTGACCTGGGACCACTTCAGCCTGCTGCAATAGCGCGAAACAAAGATGTCACACGCACACGCACAGCCTTCGGCCGTCAAAATGGGCCTTCCAATTCCCAACAGTAAGTTGGGAATGTGGTTGTTCCTCGGCACGGAGATCATGTTCTTCACCGCCTTTATTGGAACCTACATTGTGTTCCGACTTGGCTGTGGTGAGCTTTGGCCAACGATCAAAGAAACGCACATCAGCATTCTTGCCGGTGGCGTGAACACGTTTGTGTTGATTGTCTCCAGCTATTCGGTTGTCGTCGCACACGAAGCGATGCACGCAAAGAACTTTGCCAAGGCAAAGAAGGCACTCTGGCTGACACTCATTCTTGCCTTCGTGTTCCTCGGGATTAAGTCGACCGAATACTACGGCAAGTACACTCACGGAATTCTGCCCGGTACCATCCCAGAGAACACAACTCAGGCGATGAGCAAAGCTTCAAACGATATCGAAGCCGCAGCGGATTCGTACCTGCGGTCAGTCGCACCAGCGGAAGCGTTTGAACCAAAGAGTGACCCGACGCTATTGAAAGCGGCCTCCGCGGTCACCACCGAAGAAGACAAGGCATCGGCCCTGGCTGTCGCAACTGCTGCAACAGAACTCAAAGAACACGTCCGCGAGAATGTTTCTCTCGAAGTGAGTCTCGCTGAAGCGGCGAAGATGCGAACCGAGGGCAAGGTCCCACCACCACTCACAATCGAAGAAGTTCAAGCCCGAGTAGACGTGCTGCAAGAAGAGGGTGCCGAAACAGAAAAGTACGCAGGTGCCTTTGGGGGTGTTCTTGATCCTCACCCAATGACCTACGGGAACCTGTTTGCATCAGCATACTTCTTGATGACTGGCTTCCACGCTGTACACGTCATCGTCGGCATGATCCTTTTCTGGTTGGTACTCAAGCAACCAAAGCTGGATGAAACATGGAATGATTGGGTTGAGAACAGTGGCCTGTACTGGCACTTCGTCGACCTTGTCTGGATCTTCCTGTTCCCACTGCTCTACATCATCTGATTGAGCCGGACTCCGGCTAAGGAAATACAGTCATGGCACATGACGAACAAGGGCATACAGGCCCCTACTTCATGGTCTTCATTGCTCTCTGCGTATGCACGGCTCTGTCGGCTCTCGCAGACGTTATTCAGATCGATAACAAGCTGGTCTTGATCGTAATTGTGATGGCAATCGCCACCGCCAAGGCGTTGTTCGTGCTGACATACTTCATGCATCTGAAATTCGAAGGCAATTGGAAGCTGGTGTTGTTGGCCCCCACCGCAGTTCTTGCGATCGGTTTGCCACTCGCACTTCTGCCAGACATCGGTGTGTCGTACTACGACAATCTGGCACCGCAATCTGAATACACCGAGCATACGCCAGGCGTTGTTGCTCACGAGTCGGGCGAAGCTGATCACTAAATCCGGGACGGATCCGATCTGGTAAGAACGTTTTGAGCCACGTTCAAATCGTGGAGTCAGTGTCGACAAGGGTCTCGAACGAAGAGGTCTGTCGATATTGGCGTGGCCATCGGTTGGATCGTGGCTTTGTTGGTCTATCAACAGATAGAGATCGCCAAGTCTGCGATCATTAGACACGCTTCGTTTCCCCGGAAGGAGAAGTCATGA
Organism: Planctomycetaceae bacterium; assembly: GCA_045105495.1. Classification (GTDB taxonomy): domain Bacteria; phylum Planctomycetota; class Planctomycetia; order Planctomycetales; family Planctomycetaceae; genus CAYNWT01. The sequence continues at coordinate 10,212 of JBGCDN010000377.1, read as the reverse complement.
ATCATAAGGTCATTGGCGGCATTCTCTGGGTTGCTGTCGGCATCGGCTTGGTTTCCTTGTATCTCAGTCAACAGAAGTCGACAGAGCGAACTGCAGGTACGGACTCAAACAAAGCAGATAGCACTGTCGTGCTGGGTGATGAAACGACGCAGTCGGGCAAAGTCGTCATCCCACAAAAACCAATGAAGTTGGCGGACTTCACACTCACCAATATCCACGGTGAGGAGTTCACCAAAGCCAATGTCCTTGGCAAGCCAACAGTTTTCGCCTTCATCTTTAGTCGCTGCACCGGCACCTGTTCGGAAATTATGTTGCAGACAAAGAAGCTCCACGATGACCTCGCTGAAGCGGACGTCCAATTCATCACGGTGACGATGGACCCCGAGTTCGATACTGTCGAACAACTGGGAAAGTACGCTGACGTTTACGAACCAGACCACACACGCTGGCACTTTCTGACCGGCGCAAAGTCCGAAGTCGACAAGGTCATCCGAGAGGGCTTCGGTCTGTTTGTCAAAGAGATGTTTGGAGAAGACGTAAAGCCAGGGTTCGAATTTGTACATACGGATCGCGTAGTACTGGTGAACCCGGAAGGATACCCAGTCAAAACGTATCGCATCCGAGACGACGCGCAGTTTGCTTTGCTTCGACGAGTCTTGGAAGGGAAGGATGATTTCCCAGAGCCATCAACCGGTGAAGTGACACTCCAACGAGAAAATGGTGACTTGGAGAACCTTTCTGCGGGTACTCCCTAACACACGCGCGAGAAGATGCCGGTATTGTTGGCGAGCGGTATCGCACAGGTACCAACCGAAGCGGATTTGAGAAGAGAGCTCCAGATGCCACCAGGTTGGGTAACAACACTTCCCGCAGTGAATGCCGGACTGAACTCACTGGCAATTGTGCTGCTGACGGCAGGCTATCTACAGATCAAACGCGGCAACCGAGAGACGCACAAGAAGCTGATGCTCTCTGCGTTTGCCACATCCGTCCTGTTTCTGCTTTGCTACCTCGTGTACCACTTTGCTCTCCATCACTACACCGGAAGCAGTTCGAAGAAGTTCCCGGGAACGGGTGCCATTAGAACAATCTACCTTGGCATTCTGCTGACTCACGTGGTTCTGGCTGCCGCAGTGCCGGTTCTCGCGATCATTACCATCGTCAAAGGCCTACGTGAGAATTGGGAATCGCACAAACGATTCGCCCGAATTACGTTCCCGATTTGGCTATATGTGTCCGTTACCGGGGTTATCATTTACTTCATGGTCTACCACTGGCCGGTACCTGAAGCGGCGGTATAAACGAATATGCGAAAACTCATCCGAACCAGCGTGTTAGCTGCAGCTCTACTTCTGATGCTGACACCGTCAAGCTATGGCTGAGAAGCCTGTAAGGAAGCGGTCGCTTCCCAGGGAGACGGTTTGGTTCGCGGCATCGAGAGCAGCATCTACTTCATGCTGGCAATGATGTTTGTTGGAATGCCTACGGCCGTGATTGGTGGCATTACGTGGGAATGCCGGAAGCGGACGCGAGCGGCTGAAGCCGCAGAGATTTCGGAAGACGATTCAATGGTTCCGACCGAACCATCAGCAAAGCCTCGCTAGAAACGGTCCGCTTTGTCGTGTGCACCCGAACCGTCCGACCCGCTACGAGTTGATCAGCGGCTCGGCAAAAGATGCCGGAACAGCTTGGCTCACACGTGACTCTTTGCCGTTCTCTGGACCGTTCCAGGTTGGCATTCTCTTTAAGCACCCATAGCAACCCCGGACGGTATTGCCGCAAACTTGCGATTTGCAGAGCATCCTCGACTCTTTGAATTGAGCGAGCGGTCGGCAAGTGGGCAATCGATCGTCGCAGGCGAACCACTGCATTCAAGCTTCGAGCGCAGTGGTTTCATGCAATGGAATGCAGCTATGCGTCGCGTCATCCCCTTCGCTTTCATACTTCTTTTTGTCGTTGTGACTCCGGATACGGCTCGTGCCCAGAGCCGTCGTGGTTTCCTGTCCCGGCGACCCGTGCCGCAATTGTTCCGTGGCTCACCTCGCCTTCTTGTGCCTCACCGAGCCAAGGGTTCGCTGTTCAATGTCACCGACTTCTGGAACCCTCAGCAGGAAGACGATTGGCAACCGGTTGAATCGGCCGCGATGGAGCTCCAACCGATCGAAGCCACCATTGACCCTTTGGTCGTACCAGCTCCAATCACTTTCGACGACACAATCTCAGTCATCACCGTCTCCAATCAGCAGCCAGTAGAGCCAACAACAACTGAGCCAATGAAGGACGCGAATACGGCCGTCACCACTCCTAAAGTGGATGCCACGTTATTCGAAAGCGGTCCAGCAACACTATTCGACGATTCCGAGCAAACCGCGCCTCAACCGGCGCCTGCCACCGACTCGGAGTTGCCAGATCCATTCGACGAAGATCTCTGGGCAGACCCAGATCCTGAACAGTCCTCCGAACCTACAGAGCCAACGACACCAACACGCGCGAAAGACGAGCAGGCTCCGACTGAACCGACTGCTGATACAAAAGTTACCGCAGAGGTCGTCCAAGCGGCCGAACCAAACTCAGAGCCCAACCCGAATACACAAGAAGCACCAGCCAAGCCAACACCCGCTGCAGGGCAGGCGACCATGCCAGAGCCGCCAGCGCAGACTGTTGTCCGTGGATTGATCACCGAAGATGTCATCCACAGTCGAATTGAAGAGCTCGAATCGCTGCCCCAGAGTTCGACGACGGTCGTTGAGATCGACTTGTACAAGCAGGCCCTGACATGGATTCAGGCGGCGCGAACTGCGAAGGCTGAAGCGCGTCGGGTGACGGATGAGGCTCAGTCCATTCCGGAACAGCTATTTGATGCGACAGCTGAACTGGCCAGCATCAAAACTGCCGGCGACAAGCCAATCGACACGAAGGGTGCAAAGGTAGAACAAATCGAGGCCGCCCTTGTTACTGCGAAGAATCGAATTCACGATTTGGAAACGCAGCAGGACGTTATCGCTACAGACCTCGAAACGGTTGCCCGGCGAATGCAGGATCCGGTTAGTTTTCGCAATGAACTGTTGGCATCCATCCGGTCTGCCGAACGACTCGCTCTCGACACTGAAAACCAATCCACATCTGCTACCGTTGAAGCCAATGCACGCGTTCAGATGCTCAAAACGCAGCTGGCTTTAGCCACGGTGTATGCTCAAAACGATGCCAACCTGTCGCGGCTTCTGAAGGCGCGACAAACGTTGCTCGATGCGAGACTGACGAACACGCGGAAACGAATTGAACAACTTCAGTCGGCCGCAGACTCTGTTCGCAAACATCAGGCCGCCGAAAAAGCCGCGCGAGCCAAGGCGATTGCTGAACAGGTTCCAACTGAGTTCAAACCGTTCGCTGATCAGAACACTACGTTGGCAGAACACCTTAAGTGGATCAATGATCGGATCGGCACGACTCAACAACAGACGACGGAAGCCGAAGCAATTTACGCTCGCCTAAGCCGATCGTTTGATCGAGTCCGCAAGACACAGGAACGCACCGGCCTAAACACAACACTTGGGCTAATCCTGAATCACGAATTGGAGAACCTGCCCGGAACGCGACTTTGGCAACGAAGAATCAGCGGGATTGAAGATCAGCTCCATGAACTCAGTGAAGTCGAGTTTGCTGTCGAACAGTTCCAACGAGATCAACAGGAGGCTGTTCAGGAACTACAACGGCTGTCCAATGGACTTGCGGCGGCGAATCCAAACCGGACCGAATCGATTCGCCAAATTGGCGGTGGACTCGCCAAGGCCCGCGGCGACTTAATTAAGAATGTTCAAGAGTCTGCCCAAACGTATTCTGAAACCCTCACGACATTTGACGCAAAGAGTGAAGAGCTGGTTGAACTGATTCACTCTTTCGAATCACACATCAATAAGAACGTTCTGTGGATACGTAGCAATGACCCACTGAGCGTCAGTGACTTCGCAGCCTTCGGAACTGTCGCCGGGAAACTAAGCAGCTCAACCGACTGGATTGAAACTGCGGATTCGATTCTCTCCGCCATTCGAGAGAGTCTATGGTTGATAGCCCTTGCTGGACTGCTGGTTTTGGTATTGATGTCTTTCGGTGATGAAATCCGTGGACGACTGAAGCGAACCGGCGAACGCCGCAAGAGAGACAATCGCGTCTATCTACGACCAACGCTTGAAGCCATCTTCCTGACATGCATTCTGGGCTTTGCCTGGCCTGTCTTCTTCTGGACGCTTGGCTGGAGCATCTCGGGCTCTCTCGGTTCAACTGACATCGCCCTGGCAATTGGATATGCACTGCAAACTGCAGCCATGTGGTTCGGTGCGTTCTCAATCCCACGTGCGATGTGCTTGCCAGATGGCCTTGGTCATCGTCACTTTGCGTGGCCGGAAGCGGCGCTCAAGATGGTCTATCGCGGCCTGCCCGCAATCATGACCTGGGGGTTGCCAGTTGTTGCCGTAGTCGCCTTCTTCAGTTCTTACGACCAGGCACGTTGGTCTGGAAATGTTGGACGGATCGCGTTCATCTCGGGAGCTATCATCCTCGCATTCCTCACTCGCCGCGCGTTGAATACGGAAGATGGTTTTGTAGTGCAGTGGTCGCGTGGAACCGGATGGCTCCATCGTTCACGTCATGCAATCGCAATGTTCGGCGTTGGTATGCCAATCGCACTCGCCATTACTTCGGCATGTGGTTACCACCACTCGTCGCTTCAGCTGAGTCGGTGCTTGCAGGAATCATGGATGCTGGCCATTGGGTTGGCGGTTCTGCTTGGGCTCGGAATGCGATGCATTGAATGTGTGATGCAGTCGTTCGAAGAGGGCAAGCCCGTTGTCGCCTTCCCATTTCGGGCTCGCGTACTTCATCCCAATAGCGTTGAAGCCAGCGCGGCGACTCAGGCGATTGAACTTGCTGCGAACCGAGACCAGGTTCAACGGTTCCTGCGATTTGGAACCGTCCTTGCTGGAGTCCTGTGCTGCTGGGGAATCTGGAACGACGTTCTGCCAGCGCTCAATGTCGTGAATGACATTCAGCTTTGGTCTGCCACCAAAGAAACGACAATTGCCGCGACGGCCAATAGCGTCGCCCAAACAGTGCGACAGTCCGTACCAGTCACGCTGGGCGATTTGATTCGAGCAATCATGGTTTGCGTGGTAACGATCGTTGCTGCCAGAAACCTGCCCGGACTGCTGGACACGTTTGTTCTGCGGCGACTTCCATTTGATCGTGGAGGTCGACATGCGATTTCAACAATTTGCCGGTACGTCCTGACCACCGTTGGAATGCTGTTCACGCTGAAGCAAATCGGAATCGACTGGGCTAGTCTGCAATGGATGGTTGCGGCGATGACCGTGGGACTCGGCTTTGGCTTGCAGGAGATTTTTGCGAACTTCGTTTCCGGACTCATCATCCTGTTGGAACGGCCGATTCGACTTGGTGACTTCGTGACCGTGAACGGCGAAACCGGCTTCGTCACTCGCATTCAATTCCGCGCGACGACAATTACGGACCTTGATCGTCGTGAGTTGCTTGTTCCGAACAAGAAATTCATCACCGACGAACTGATCAACTGGACGTTATCTGACCCGATTACTCGACTGGTTCTGCCTGTCGGAATCGCTTACGGCAGTGACACAACGCTAACACATAAGTTGCTGGTCGAAGTCGCTGAAGAGCATCCAATCGTGTTGAAGGAACCAGAACCAAGCGCTGTGATGACGGCATTTGGCGACAGTACACTGAACTTCGAACTTCGTGTCTTCATTCCCAGACGCGACGAGTTCGCCCAGATCCTGCACGAACTGAATACGGCGATTGACCGAAAGTTCCGAGCGGCAAACATTGAGATTGCATTCCCTCAGTGCGACATCAACGTACGCGGCCTTGAACAACTTACCGCCATGGCCGCACGGCGGGCTGCGTAGGTTCGATCTCGAAGAAGACGCCTACGATTCAGATGCAATGCTAAGCTCAATCAGGTCGCGAAGCCCGTCGCTGAGGAGCCGGGTTTCGTTCCCTTTGAGCGGGTAGTGACCCAGTAATAGCGACTGGACATACAACATTTCGACACTGCTGCGAATCAGAGCCTCGTTTGTTAGCGAGACCAGTTTTTGAACCAGTGAGTTCTGGTAGTTAAAGCAGAGCTGAGATTTGCTTCCGATTGGATTCTCTGTCAGGTCACCGAGTATCCCGGACCAAAGTTCATCTGTATTCTCGCGCGTCTGTTCTACAGACCGCATGAACGTGGCGTCATCGTTGGCGGTGTAAAGCGTTGGCAAAGTCGAAGGCGCGAACTTCTTGATTTCGGCGGCCGTTTGATACGGCTCCAGTGTCTCATCAGCAATTTGCAGGAACCGAGCAACCAGCTTTTGTTCCTCGGCAGTCAGATCAGTGAATTCCTGGGCGAGTTCCGATACATCCACCTGTTCGACGGACTGATCAGGGAACAGTCGATCCAACTTCAGCATCAGATCTCTGTCGTACACGTAACCAGCGTTGACGATGCACAGATCCTGAGCTGCTGACACACCAAGAATCTGACGGAATTGATCTCGCGTTGTCACGAAACGAATCGCATTCGTGTTCTGCATTACCTCTGCGAGAGTCATGTTTCCCAGCGTGGTCTCAAATGGCAACCAGTTGATAAACATCCGAAAGAAATCATCATCGTCGACCGCAAGCGCTTTCATGGGCAGGAAGTGAACTGCGATGATTCGATCCAGTCGCTCACGATCCGTTTCAGCCAGAGTGATCAGCCACTGACGAATGACCTCGCCCATATCCGCGCGAGTTTCGGCGAGGTAATGGTCATCCTGCAGAGCTTCTCGAGACGCGGTCGGCTTGAGATCCGATACGTTCAGGACGCATCGAACAAAGAAGGCCCAGTCGGGCAGAAGCTTATCCGCTTGCTCCGAGAGCAACATGTTTTTCAAGTAGACCCGGTGCGACTGTCGACCCGTCGTATTCGTGGCGTGTCGCTGCACGAAGGCAATCCCTTCAACACCACCCGCTTCTGTTTTAATCGGGATGTAGTCCAGAAACTGGTTTCCGAAAATCTCCTCAGCGCAAACTGCCAGCTGATTGGCTCGATCGTCCTCTGATTCGAACTCGATAGCCCATGGCGGCGTCTCGTTAATCGTCTCCGATTCACTGCCGTGCGTGAGTGTGATTTCGATCGGAAGATAGCTGCCGTAGTGTCTCACCATTGAGGAGACAAATTCGGGTTCGACAAACTCATGCGATCCCGGCTTTGCTCTCAGGTAGACCTGTGTGCCAGGTTCAAAGTCGCCGTCGAGAACGCGAACGCTGTATGTTCCATCGGCTCTGCCTTTCCACTCGACAGGCCGAGTATCAGACTGCTTCGCTGATCTTGTGATGACGACAATCTCGTCGCAAACCATAAACCCCGACAGCAGCCCGATCCCAAACTGTCCAATGAACGATTCTCTGGTGAGAGCGTCCCGTTTCGACGACTGACCAATCGTTGCCAGGAATTCATGGACCTCCGATTCCGTCAACCCGACGCCGTTATCTTTCACCAACAGCGTGGGCGGCGAAGTGTCCATCAGTTCGAAACTGATTTCCGGACGGAATTCGGGATCAATCATGCGCCGTGCGGAAATGGCATCAACGGAGTTCTGCATCAGTTCGCGGACGTAGACTTGCGGACCGCTGTACAGGTGCCCGGACAGCAGCTCAATAACACCGCGTAGATTGACCTGAAAATTCTTACTTTGCGTCATGAAACTTTGCTCCTGTGCGGGCAGATCGTATCGAACGCGACAAGTCCGTACCAATCGCGGCGTTGTGGACCGAAAGCCTGCGATTTCCCGGCATTTGTGACTGATCCAGCAGCCAGCAACAGCCCTCGCGTCTATCCTGTCTTACACAAGTGGCCGCGTTTGTACTGATTTCGAGAACAATCGCCGATCGGCTTGAACAGTTAGTTTCGGCGGCTCGAACGCAGCCTTAAACTGCTGATCCATCTTCGCAAACTCCACAGATCTGCGTTCCAATGACGACATCATTAGCTCTCGAAAATCACGACGATTTCATTGGCCGACATATCGGTCTCGATGAAGCAACTCGCAGCGAAATGTTGGGAGAACTGAGCGTTTCCAGCATCGACGAATTGATGCAGCAAGTCGTGCCAGCCAACATTCGCATCGACAAACGAGACACCGCGCCGGCTCATTCTGAAGCAGCGACGTTGGAGAGACTCAAAGAGCTCGCATCGAAGAACCAAGTGTTCAAGTCTTTCATCGGCGCGGGATATTACGGCTGCTTTACACCCGGTGTGATTCAACGAAACGTGCTGGAGAATCCGGCATGGTACACAGCGTACACGCCCTACCAGCCAGAGATCTCTCAGGGACGACTGGAAGCTCTGCTCACCTTCCAAACAATGGTCTCCGATCTGACGGGCCTTGAGATTGCGAATGCATCTTTGCTGGACGAAGCCACCGCTGCAGCCGAAGCCATGTCGCTCTGCATGCGAACCAGTAAGAACAAAACCAGCAACACGTTTTTCGTCTCGAAGGAAACACACCCTCAGACAATCGCCGTCTTGGAGACTCGCGCGAAACCGATCGGTGTTGAGATTGTTGTCGGCGATCACACAACAGACTTGGCCGATCTGGATTGCTTCGGCGCGTTGTTTCAGTATCCGGGGACAAGCGGTGAGATTATTGATTTCACGGAGGCCGTTGATGCGGTTCATGATAGAAAAGGTTTGGCAGTCTTCTCAGCCGATTTGCTATGCCTCACGCTGCTGAAACCACCAGGCGAAATGGGTGCCGATATCGCGATTGGTTCTACTCAGCGATTCGGAGTTCCGATGTTCCTCGGCGGACCGCACGCCGCGTACATGTCGACTCGCGAAGCACACAAGCGAGCAATGCCGGGACGGCTAATTGGCGTTTCGATTGACGCTCACGGCGACACGGCTTTCCGCATGGCATTGCAAACCCGTGAACAGCACATCCGCCGAGACCGTGCGACAAGCAACATCTGTACGGCTCAGGCGTTGCTGGCGATTACCGCCGGGTTGTATGCGTGCTACCACGGACCTGAAGGCCTCAAGCGTATCGCCACGCGGGTGCATCGCTTTACGTCGGTGCTGGCAGAAGGCCTGAACCGGCTTGGATTCGAAATTGTGAACGAACGATGGTTTGACACCGTCACCGTTCGAACGACCGATGCTGAACCTGTTCATGCTGCAGCGATCAGCGCCGAAATGAATCTACGCCGAGTTGGGCAAGATCTCATTGGCATCTCGCTGGACGAAACGACAACCCGAGCAGACATTGAATCGGTTCTCAACTGCTTTGCGAACGGCCAGTCGGTTCCAACCTTCGACGAATTGGATTCGACTGTCATTGCCGACGTCGATCCTGCGTTTGCTCGCCAGTCTGAGTACCTGTCGCACCCGGTTTTTCATCAGTACCAAACTGAAACCGAGATGCTTCGGTATCTGCGAAAACTCGCGGACAAAGATCTGGCTCTCGATCGCACCATGATCCCACTGGGCTCATGCACAATGAAGTTGAATGCGACCACTGAGATGATTCCAGTGACTTGGCCTGAGTTCGCTGGCATCCACCCGTATGCCCCTTCGGATCAAACACAAGGTTACGCTGAACTTATCACCGAGCTCGAAAAGATGCTTTGTGATGCGACAGGTTACGACGCGATGTCCCTACAGCCGAATGCTGGTTCGCAGGGCGAGTTCGCCGGTCTGCTGGCGATTCAGGCATACAACGCGAGTCGAGGTGAAGAGCATCGCAACGTTTGTCTCATCCCGAATTCCGCACACGGGACGAACCCAGCATCCGCGAAGATGGCTGGGATGGATATTGTTGTCGTGAAATGTGACGACGACGGCAACGTCGATTTGGCTGACCTGAAAGAAAAAGCCGAACAACATTCTGCGAACCTTGCGTGCATGATGATTACCTACCCATCAACGCACGGCGTGTTTGAAGAGCATGTTTCGGAGCCGTGCGAGGTCGTGCACAACCATGGCGGGCAGGTCTACATCGACGGTGCCAACCTCAACGCGCAGGTAGGGCTGTCCGAGCCAGGGAAGTACGGCGGCGATGTTTCTCACCTCAATCTGCACAAAACGTTTTGCATTCCTCACGGCGGCGGAGGTCCAGGTGTTGGGCCGGTTGGAGTTCGCAGCCATCTCGCTCCATTCCT
>JBGCDN010000376.1:0-11066 GCA_045105495.1 Planctomycetaceae bacterium | reverse complement strand
GCTGAGGCACGACGAATTAATCCGGCTCTGAAGGTGCTTGGGTTCCAACCACGCGTATTGCCGTTGTTTGAACAGTGCGACCTGGTTCTGGTTCCAAGTCGGTACCGCGAAGGCTTGCCAACGGCTCTGATTGAATCTGCTGCGACCGGACGACCTGTTGTTACGACTAACAACTACGGCGGTCGCGACATCATCTTCCATGAGAAGACTGGTTTGATGGTCGAAGTTGGCGATGGCAAAGGTATGGCCGATTGCCTGCAGCGTTACATTGAAGATCCAATGTTTGCTTTGCGGATGGCTGAGAACAACTACCAGCAGTTCCTCGGTGGCTACACCAAGAAGCACATGCTTCAGCGAACCGTGGAAGTGTTCCAGAGCCTCGACATTCCGGTTCCGAACACAGATCTGATCGAAGCGCCAAACGATCAGCAAAACCAAACACGGAAAGCCGCGTAGCAGGAATGTAGGGTCGGTTCCCACCGGCCATTCACATAATCGGCCGGTAGGAACCGGCCCTACCGATGAGGGACAAGGATGTCCGACACCCAATTCGAAAAGTGCAATCTCAACACCGTTCCGCTTGAGAACGTGTGTGCCCACGGCGGTGAGGGACTCATCAAGTTCAACCGACTTGCTGAAGCCACGCAGTTGAATGGCCCATGCAACTTTATCGATGTGGCCGAACTGCCGCCGGGCGTTTCGATCGGACGCCATCGCCATAAGACCAACGAAGAAGAGTTCTACCTGGTTCTCAATGGCGAGGGCACGATGTACCGCAACGGCGAGGAATTCGCTGTAAATTCAGGTGATCTGATTCGGAATCCACCGGGCGGCGAACACGGTTTAGTCAACACCGGCGAGAACCCACTACGAATTTTTGTGTTCGAACTGGGAGTCGCAGCATGAAGGTCATTGGACTCATCATGGCTGGCGGTGCCGGAACCCGCATGGCTCAGTCGGGTGGAACCTGCCCAAAGGTTCTTGTCGAAATTCGCAATCGACCACTCCTTGAACACAACGTCCGCGCGATGTTGGAAGCTGGGGTGACGGAGCTTGTTGTTTCCGTTCGATCCGGCGGCGGTGAAGTTGAAGACTTCGTGACTTCGACCTGTCGGCCACTTGCTGTAGCGGCAGGCGGTTCGCTGGAAGTTCTTGTCGAAGACAAACCACTCGGAAACATTGGCTGTCTCGGAATGCTACGTGGCCGCGCCGATGCAGTGGTTGTGACTTATGCAGACAACTTAACGGCCATCAATCCGAACGATTTGCTGGTTCAGCACGCGGTCAACAATCCAGCGTTCACACTCGCTGCGCATTGGCATCCGTTTCAAATGCCATTCGGCGAACTTCGTCTGGACGCACAACGGATAACCAGTTACACAGAGAAACCCATCATTAAGTCACTCGTCTGCAGTGCAATTTGTGTCGCCGGAGCAGCAGCTCTTGACGCAATCCCATCCGACCGCCCGACCGGGCTATCTCAACTCTCCAGCCAACTTATCGAACAAGGTTCGTTAGTCGAAGCCTTCGAACACGACACACCGTGGATCGATGTCAACGACATGTCTTCCGTCGCGAAGGCCGAACAACTGATCGACGATCATCCAGACGACTTCGCCTGGTTCATCAACACCACCTCTCATCAAGCCAAAGCAGCATGACGGGCCAGTTCCCAACAAAAACCATCGCCGTGACCGGCGCGGGCGGATTCATCGGTTCGCACATCGTCGCACGATTGCGATCTGAAGGTCATGAGGTTCGATCGATCTTCGGACCTGCAGATCAGATTTCGCACATTCTGAAAGGCGATTGTGTTTGCGACATTCACGATCGCAAAACACTGACTTCTGTTGTTGATGGATGCGACACGATTGTTCATCTCGCTGGGCCACCATCGGTTGCGATGTCGTTCTCCAAACCATCGCTTTCGGCGACCATCCACGCAGGTGGAACTGCAGTTCTGACAGAAGTTGCCGCCGAAGCAAACGTAGAACGCTTCGTCTACTGCTCAAGTGCTGAAGTCTACGGGCAAGCTGCCAACAACCCCGTTACTGAGACAGATTCGCCCAATCCGGTTTCGCCATACGGAGCTTCGAAAGCTGCGGCGGAATGGATTGTCCGGGCGTCAGCGATTAGCAATCAACACGAAGCCGTCATTCTGAGACCGTTTACCGTTTACGGTCCGGGACTCGCAAGCAGATCGCTGTTGGGTTTGATTATTGATCAAGCCAGCAACAACGCTGCTGTCGAACTGATGAACCTCGCTCCAATTCGCGACTACGTCTACATCGACGACGTCGTTGACGCATTCGTTCGAGCGTGTGGTGTTGAACTCACACAGCGAGTCAACATTTGCAATATTGGAACCGGGCAGGGTAGTTCTGTCCGACAACTCGCCGAAACAGTTGTCCGCGTACTTGGTCGCAACATTCCGGTTCTTGAAACTGGTCAACGCGATCGTCCGCAGGAACTTGATATTCACGAACTCGTTGCCAATCTCTCCGCCTCAACAGAAGTCTTGGGATGGACCCCACAAACTTCGCTCGAGGCTGGCATTCGAAAATTCTCTCTCCCCCGTAAGCAGGAAGCAGCGGCATGAATCGTCGAATCCTTATCACCGGTGCCCAGGGTTTCATCGGTCGCTATACGGCGACGCGCGTGCTGGAAACCATGCCCGATGCCGAAGTCCTCGGCATTGGCCGATCGACCGAAAATCCGGAAACCTTCACACACCGGATTAACGTCACCGGCGTCGCGCTAATCGCACCGCTTCCAGATAATGTGAAAGACGCTCTCGCATCTGATCGTTACCGATACTCGTCCATCGACATCTCGAACCGCGAAGCGCTCACGGAGTGCATTCGTGGGTTCCGCCCGACCGATGTCATTCACCTTGCCGCCGCACTTCGCGGTGAATCGCTGGATACTTTGCTGACTCCAAACGTCCAGGCTGTCGAAACGCTTTACCAGGCGATTGACGGGGCCGACGTTGGTTGTGCTCGCGTTGTGTTTGGTTCGTCTGGATCTGTCTACGGTCGTCCTCGACCAGAAGACCTTCCTGTTTCAACAGAATTGCCAGCGAACCCATTCGACTTCTACTCGACCACAAAGCGAGCCGGCGAGAAAATCGCTGAAATCATGGGGCGACGCTACGGCATCGAAACCCTGTTTGCTCGAATCTTCAACGTCGTTGGTCCTGGCCAGGACGAACGCCACATCTGCGGCAAGATCGCCAGCCAGTTGTGTCAGCGAAACAGCAAGAAGCCTGCTACGGTTCGCGTTGGAACGCTAACGACGACTCGCGACTTCGTTGATGTTCGTGACGTTGCTGGTGCTTTGGTAACGCTGACAGAGACTGGCGAACCTGGTCGCATCTACAACGTCGCTTCCGGCGATGAAACGTCGATGCAGCAGATCTTCGATTCCATGTGTGAGATCGCTGGCGGACCGTATCCGACCATCGAACAGCTTCCACCACGACCTGAAGACAACCCACGAATGGTGGCCGACGTCACCACGCTGTTGGACGCTGGCCACGTGCCTGAAGTGACTCTCGAAGAGAGCCTTCGCGATGTTTACACCTACTACTGCCACCTGGCCAAGTCAGAGAAAACTCTGATGGCACCAGCGCAGCAAACAGATCAGCTACATGTGACTGTTGGTCGCGTCTGCGAGTATCCGATTGTTGCTTCACCCAACTTGTTAGACGAACTCCCAGAGCGACTTGAAGCTCGCTATCCAAACACGAAGCAAGTCATCCTGACTGACACTCGGGTTTGGGAGCTTTACGGCAAGGCCATGGTTGAAACCATGCGGGCTCGCGGAATGGACGTGGACAGCGTCGTCATTCCTGAAGGCGATGCGTCTAAGGCCTTCGAAGTTCATCGCCACATCATCGAAGAACTTTACGAACGCAAGTTCGACCGTCGAGCAGTACTGATTAACCTTGGTGGCGGACTGATCTGCGATGTTGGCGGATACGTTGCTTCGTCTTACCTTCGCGGCGTTCGCTACGTGAATGTTCCAACCACGCTGCTGGCTCAGTGTGACGCGGCAATCGGCGGTAAGGTTGCTGTGAACACACCATGGGCGAAGAACTTCGTCGGTGCGTTCCACCATCCTGATGCTGTCTACTCAGACCCATGCAGCCTACGAACACTTCGTCGACGTGACATCGCTGCTGGTGTCGCTGAGATGATCAAAGTAGCGATCATGGACGACTCTGTGTTGTTCGATCTCTTGGAATCGAATGTCTCCAAGATTATGGACGACCTCGACCCAACCATCCTGCAGCAGGTTGTTCTGCGAGCATCTGCTTCGAAGGTTCGACTGCTTGATCCGGACCCATACGAAATCGACCTGCGTCGAGTTCTGAACTTTGGCCACACTTACGGTCACCCACTCGAAACCGAATTCGGTTACGGCGGCATCATGCACGGTGAAGCTGTTGGTTGGGGAATGGGAGTTTCAACGGCGATTGCTGTTGAACGTGGACTCGTCGACCGACTGACCGCCGAACGCATTTACCGATTGATCGGTGCATATGAAATGCCGCCAGCGGTTCCACGTGAGATTCTGGTGAACGCTGTGAATCACATCGAAGCGGTTCGATTGGTTCGAGCGAACAAGTTGAACTTCGTGTTCCCAACCGGAATTGGAAGCTCACTGATTGTCGACGAAGTCAGCGATCAGGAGTTCCTGGACGCGATTGAAACCTGCCTCGAACAGCCTGCCTTCCGGTTCTCAGTCGATCCGATTGCCGAAAAGCAAGCTCGAAAGGCTGCCTAGAATGCGTTCGCTTGAAAGCAACGGGCGGTCGCTTGGAATCGACATTGGCGGAACCAAGTTACTGGCTACGGTTCTGGAAGCTGATGGAACAACATCGTTTTCACGCAAGTATCCGACCGGGCGAGTCTTCTCGCCCACGGATTGCGTGAGAACCATTCGTCAAGCCGTGAACGACTCGGTCGCCGAAACCGGTGACCTGGTCGGAATCGGCATTGGCTTCCCTGGTCTTGTCGATCCGCGAGCAGGGAGTGTTCGATCATCCGTCATTCTGAACGGTTGGGATAACGTGGCTCTCACAAGTCTTGTCACTGCCGCAACCGGTCTTCCCTGCGGCATCGACAACGATGTGAACCAAGCAGCGCGGGCCGAATTGCCAGTTCGCGACGCTGATAGCTTCTTCTTCGTGGCCGCTGGAACCGGAATTGGTGGAGCGGTTGTGTTGGATGGCAAAGTGTGGCCTGGAGTCAGCGGATTGGCTGGCGAATTTGGTCACATTTGTATCGACCGCGAAGGTGCAGATTGCATTTGTGGCCGACGCGGATGTGTTGGGCCATACGCTGGTGGCGAAGGCATCGAACAGCGGCTCGGTATCGAACCGGGAACACTCGCTGACTTCATGCAGTCAAATCCGGATGTCGCCAACGAGGCTCTCACCGAAGCCGGCACTGCTCTTGGCAGCGCGATCGCCAGCATCATGAACGTGATGAACGTCGGCTTGGTGGTTCTTGGCGGCGGCTTAGCGATGCTGGAACCTTACCGTTCGGCCGTTGAAACTGCCGCTCGAAACGAAGCGTTCGACGAAATCCAAGCCGACTGCAGCTTCGAAGTCTCAACCGCAGGCTACGAAGCCGGAGCAACTGGAGCCGCCCTACAAGGTCGCGAAGTCGCATCAGCACAAACGATCAAACTCAAAATCGCCTAACACGGAGGTAAACGGGACTGGCTCCAAGCTTCCAAGATTAGCGAACTAATCAGACCGTCGCGGCTTGGTGCCTGTCCTCTTTACCGTGAGTCACCGAGCAACCCCGAAAACAGCACAACAACTTGGATCAATGACAAGCGAGGCCCAGCCCCCACTTTGCTCTGTCACTGACCCAACCTGGTATCTCCCATGAAACGCTTCACCATCGTTGGCTCCGGCGTTTACGCCGCCACACTCTGCGAACAACTTGCCGCCGCAGAGATCTCTGAACAAGTCGAGGTCGTTCTCGCTGCAAGAAACAAAGAGCGACTCGAAGTTATCGGCAACGCATGTCGCAATCGCGTCGAACAAGCAAAGCCAGACTGGCAGGTTCGAACCGAAACAGATCTCGCCGCTGCCGTTGATGGTGCCGATATCATAGTCTTGCTCATTCGAGTCGGCGGCCTCGATGCTCGTCGATACGACGAAACCTTCCCCGGCCAGTTCGGACAGATCGGCGACGAAGGTCTTGGCCTTGGGGGTATCTCCAACACCTGGCGAACCATCCCGGTTCTCGATTCCGTCGCTCAAACAATCAAGGCCAACGCTCCGAACGCCCAAGTCATCAACATGCTGGCGCCGTTAGGCACAACGACGCGATTGTTGACAGACGCGGGCTTGAACACCGTCGGAATCTGCGAACTTCCAATCACCACCGAAGAGAAGTTCGGCGGAAACGCTGATTTGTTCGACTACGGCGGCATCAATCACCTTGGCTGGTTCACTCCGAAGAATGCCGAAGCCTACGAAACGCTTCAGGCTGGCATGGAGAACGGAACCGTCGACCGCGAAATCGTCAATCAGTACGGCGCCACGACGTTGTTCTATCACTATCGCGTGTTCAATCAGCTTGCAGCCGAACGCATGGGCTGTGCGTTCAAACCTGGCCGAGCTGCCCAGCTTCAGGACCTCACCGACGAAGTCCTCGACGACTTCCGCAATCGCCCATCCGAACAGAGTGCTGCGTTGACCGCGCGTGAGACACCGTGGTTCGATCGCGGCCTCGTTCCCATCGTCACCGCGTTGCTTGGGGGAACGGAAGCTAATGGTTTCGTGAACACGATGAACCAACATGACGGCCAGCGTTTGGTTCCCCAACTTGCAGACAACGCCATCGTCGAAGTGCGAGCAAAATGGCACTCAGGCGGTTTCACTCCGACTTCGTCTTCCCTGCTGACCGACGAATGTGTCAAATTCCTGCAAGCCGTCAGCAATGCTGATGATCTCGCCTACCGCGGATCTGTAGAACGCGATCTTTCGCTTATCCATCAGGCAATCGAACGATTGCCCATCACAATGGACCGCAAAGACAGCGCAGCCGTGCTATCGGCCATTTCAAACCAGAAACTCACCAAAGCGGCGTAACGAAAGTCGTGGATCGCTCCGCGATTCAACGCCTTCGGGATAACTTTTCGGTCGAGTACTGCATTGTCGGTTCCCTCCATCGCGGATGAACCGACGTTGGGTCGCAAGAGCGATCCACGACACTTGAAGGAGTTCACCAAATGAAACTCGGCATTTGCACACAGGCTCTCTACCACCTCACATTCGAAGAGGCCATCAAGACCGCCGCCGACATGGGCTTCGAAGCCGTCGAGCTTCCCGTCGATGCCGGCAGCCCATTCGTCAACATGGAAGACGCTCTGGAAGGCGATTGGAGGCGCCTTAAGAAAACTATTGAAGACGCTGGCCTCACGATTTCTTCGCTCTCCAACCACCAGGAAGGTCAGGCTCTGCTGGGGCCACACGCCGACCTCAAGTCCATCCACAGTGGTACGCCCGAAGAGATGGCAGCATGGTCAGCCAAGCGTCTGAAGATGACCGCCGACCTCGCCCAGCTGATGGAAGTTGATACCGTCATCGGGTTCACTGGTTGCGAAGACTACACACGGTTCTTCCCATGGCCGCTGGAAGATGGCTACGAACAAATGTCGCCCGTGTTCCGCGATCGGTTCCTTCCGGTCCTCGACCATTACCAGGAAAAGGGCATCAGGTTCGGACACGAATGTCATCCTAAACAATTCGCTTACAACCTGGAAACGGCCGAGCTTGCTTTGAAGCTTGTCGATGACCATCCGTCATTCGGCTTCAACTACGACCCGGCGAACCTGTTTCTCGCAGGCATGGATCCAGTCGTGTTCATCGCAGAACTCGGCCAACGCATCTGGCATGTTCACGCGAAAGACTGCGAGATGGTCAAACACAACGCTGCTCGATCTGGCATGTTGGCTCACGGTCCATGGAACCGCCCCGACCGAGGCTTCCGCTTCCGCGCGTGCGGCTGGGGTGACATCCAGTGGCGATCTGTCATCTCAGAACTACAGATGGTCGGCTACCGCGGCGTCATGTCGATTGAACATGAAGACCCCACCATGAGCCAAATGGAAGGCCTGCAACAGGCCAAGGACTTCATGGACCCAATCGTCCTCCGCGACCCCGCCCCCGACGGACCACGCTGGTGGTAGCAGTCGGCACAGAGGTTCCTCCGCCCCTGATTTTACATCAGGGGTTCAGCGGCTTGTGCACTAATGGACTCGACCCGTCGATGACCGAGCAAGCCGCCGTTGCCTGAGCCTCGTCTCGATGCTCTCAAACAAGGCAACTACGTCCGCTACAGATGCAGTCGGTCGCCCGCGACCAAGCGAATCGTCCATTGGCCCTGCCGCCCAGTAGTTGTGGCAGGACGCAGAATTGTTAACGTGGTCCGCTCAACGCGGTTCTTTTAAGAACCAAATGATGCGAGCGACCCCATGAACGTAGACAAATCCGGAACACGCGTCCGCCAGATGTTTGGCGAGATCTCCGGCCGGTACGACTTTCTGAACCACGTCCTCTCTGGTGGAACCGACATCTACTGGCGATGGAGAACCGTGCGTCTAGTCAAGCCGCAAGGCAACGATCCAGTGCTTGATGTGTGTACGGGAACCGGTGATTTGGCGTTCGCCTGGTACAAGAAGGCACACGGGGCCAAAGTCGTTGGTGCCGACTTCACCCACGAAATGCTGGAGATCGCCAACGACAAGCGCGATAAGAAGCTGAAGGCTGCGTCGCACAAAGATGTCACCTTCGTCGAAGCTGACACGCAGGATCTTCCCTTCGAATCAAACGCATTTCAAATCGTCTCGGTCGCCTTCGGCCTTCGGAACGTCTCCGATACCCATGCCGGACTTCGGGAGATGACGCGAGTCTGCAAACCGGGCGGCCAGGTCGTTGTGCTGGAATTCTCTGTCCCACGCAACAAAGCCTTCGGCGCGGTCTATGCGTGGTACTTCAAGAACATCCTCCCAAAGATCGGCCAGATCCTCGCGCGGAATAGCCAGGCGGCGTACAACTACCTGCCTGCATCGGTCTCCGAATTCCCACACGGTCAGGCGCTCGCTGATATCATGACCGAATGCGGTCTGAAGGACGTGAAGTGCAAGCCACTCACGTTCGGCATTGCCACCATCTACTACGGCACCAAGCCGGAGTAGCAGTGCTGGCTCACGGCTTCGATTTGCCAGCTTGCTGACGCTCGACTAATCGGTTGACCCAATCAGCCGTAAGCTTCACGTATCGCTCTCTGGGCTCAACTCGAATCGGATCAATCCCATTCGCGCGGCATGATCGGACGTGAAGCAGAACACCAAGGATGGGATGCCCAATCGCATACACCCATGCGAAAGGTACAGAGAACCGGTAAATCGCCAGCCCAATCGCGATGTACGCGATCGCCTTCAGCAAACCCTTCGACATTAGCAACGCTCTGAACCGCTTGGGGAACAAGTGCCGGTGCCCCCAATGCAGTTGATAGAACTGCGAGGTCTCTAGAGCGGCGATGATGACAAGGAAATAAGAAAAACGCATGGCTACGGAATCGTATCCAACAAATCGTCGACCAGCTTGAATAGCACTTCGTGCGTCAACTGAATGTTGACCGCAGTTCTGCCCGGCGTTCCCTTTTCAAACTCGTATCGCTTCAGTGTGAAGCTGCCGTTCGCATTCGCCTGCAAGATGACCTCATAGTATTTCGCGCCGTTTTGAAGCTGCTGCGGAGTCGTAGATCGAATTAACAACTCGCCTGCGTCTTCGTCGCACTCCAACGGTCCAATGTTCTCCAGCAGGTATGTCACTCGCTGGCAAAGGCCATCACCCCACGTCTTCAGTTTGTCTGGGGCTGCATTCATGAGTGATGGAACCGTAAGTCGCAGTTCGACAAACGAACAACTCATTGAATCAATCGCGACAAAGTCGATTTCCAACCCGGCAACACCCGGTTCCGTAGCACTAATGGTCACCGGAACTGACGCTGTCAGGCCAATTTGCTTTTGGAGTTCGAATTCGAGGTCGGTGGTAATCTGTCGCATCGCGCGGTTGCTCCCTATAGGTATTGGAGACTCCTGCGCGGTCTACGGCAACCGCAAGATTTGGTTGATACCCCACCGGGTTTACCCCAGTGGTTCACTGGCTTTGCACTACCCAAGAGCAACACCCGTGACCGAACTCCCAAACGACCAACCACCCGTACTTGGGGCCTCCGAGCCCCAAGGTGCACCAACGTTGTCTGCCCGAAAGCGTCGATTTAGGGTCACTGTTGATCGCTCGTCTTTCGAAGCAAACAAGTAACCCTTGCGTGGGGCTCGGAGCCCCCAAGTACAGAAAACTGCGGAGCAGCGACGTGCAACGCCAGGAACGCATTCGGCGTCAGGCCACGCAATTAGTGCAGAGGCCAACAAGCCATCGGGGTAACCCGGTGGGGCTCGGTTACTTCGGGTTCTCTTCGTGGTTCTTGCCATCGAATGACAACACCGTCGGTTCGTCGTTGACGACCGTTTCGATGTGAACCGGTCTCAACCACAACGTGACGAGGTTGTGCAGTGTCGCCTCAGCGTAATCCTGCTTCAACTCCACGCCTTCGTATTGGTGCCGCAGATACAGTTCGCCGCGGTTCTTATGGTTCCCATCGACAACACGAATGAATGGGCGACCATGGTTGGTGAGCGCACCGAGTAGTTGCTGTTTGATCGCATTGAACTCGCGGCTGGCGATCTCGTAGTGTTCGCTGGAATCGTTGTAGGCGAACGAGAACATCTTGTGTTTCTGGCAAAACTCGGCCGTCAGAAACGTGTCGATGAACGTCAGATCGTTGTGAACCTTGCGGACCTCGAATATCTTCTCACGACCCTGTCCGGTGTCACGATGCCAGTTCTCCTTCTCTCGCATGTCATCGCAGCCGTCCCACTCGGTTCCAAACTTGCCGGTGTCCCAGCGTTCTTCGATATCGCGGAACAGTTCGATGCCGATCTTGTACGGGTTCAACCGATTGGGGCTCATCGCC
>JBGCDN010000375.1:0-5897 GCA_045105495.1 Planctomycetaceae bacterium | reverse complement strand
CCAGCGCAGAAAAAGCAAAGAAGCACAAACCACTGAAAGGCTGGACGCCAGCTTAATCAGGAAACCAGAGTTCGCTTTCAGGCCAGAGCTCACAGAGATTCCCAAACGCTGAATTCACTTTCAGCGTATTTTTTTCACTACAAACTTTGCATTGCAGAGCACTCTTCATCGAAGACCAAGGAGACGATATGAAAGTCATCAAAGCGGAAGCCATGGGGTTTTGTTTCGGAGTTCGAGATGCAATCGATGTGGCCCAATCGATTGAGAACCCAGAGGACGTGACCATCCATGGCGAACTGGTTCACAACCCAATGGTCCTACATCAATTGCAGACAAAAGGCTTTGCCAGTTCACCCGAAGCAGATCGCCCGATGCCAGCCACAGACGAAGTTCTGGTAACCGCGCATGGCATCAGCGACCGAGAACGCAATCGCCTGAACCAGGCCGGTAAGAAGCTTATCGACACGACATGCCCGCTTGTATCCCGCGTCCACCGAGCCGCACAGACGTTTGATCGACAGGACTATCTGGTGCTTGTGATTGGACGACCGGGGCACGTTGAAGTACAGGGGATTGTGGAGGATCTGAAGGACTACGTTGTGGTTCCCAGTGTCGAATCGGTTCGCTTCTACGCGGTCACGCACATTGGAATCGTGTGCCAGACGACAATGCCGCCGGACACTGTGGAAGAAATTCGCACAGCAATCTCAGCGAAGAATCCGGAAACCGAAATTCGCTTCGTGAATACAGTCTGCCAGCCAACGCTGGATCGACAAGCTGCCGTCGATCGACTTGCCAATCTAGTCGAACTGGTGGTGGTCGTTGGCGGCAACAATTCCAACAACACACGGCAATTGGTTCGTCGCGTTCAGTCAATGGGTAGTCGAGCCATTCATATTGAATCGGCAGCGGATCTTGTGGACTACAAGTTCTACGGAGTCAAAGCGGTTGGCCTAACAGCAGGTACTTCGACGCCCGATTCGGTAATTGAAGAAGTGTATTCAGCACTCTCAGCAGTCAACGAGAAACGGCCTGCTCTTCAATCTGCTTAGCACGATGCTGGCCTTGGGATTCTTAACCTTGTTCCGTCTCACAGCATTGTCGTTTCGGCTGCTCGCCGCCGTCGTCGTACAGCTCTAGCCACGCCGCAAGTGTTCTGTCACCTGGCCTCAGTCATTGCCGGCTTGAAAACATCCCACGCCAAGAATTCGTCCACGCGGCGAGAGACTTCACGAACCAACATCGCAAACACCGCCGCCGCACCCCGATGCAACTGGAAGTTGCCATGATTGCTAAGAACCTCAAAGATCTCGACCGAATCCTGCGGGGCGAGAAAACACGTCTCACTGACCTGCAGGATGGAACTGTCGATGTTTCGTTTCCGGGGCTCACCTCACTGATTGTGATACTTGGTGTTATCAGCGGTGCCTGCATCGGCGTATTCGCACTGTTTCGCGATCCGCCTGCGTGGCAGCAGTTAGTCGCTTCATCAGCCAAGATTCCAGCGCTGTTTCTATTAACGCTATTGATCACCTTCCCATCGCTTTACGTCTTTAATGCTCTGGTCGGATCACGTCTTCGACTGGTCGCACTGTCGAAGCTGCTAATCGCGTCGTTGGGCGTGACCGTGTCTCTGACGGCAGCGTTCGGACCAATTGTGGCGTTCTTCAGTGTCAGCACGACAAGCTACCCGTTCATGGTGTTGCTGAATGTTCTCGTCTATGCAATCGCGGGCGTTATGGGCCTCTACTTCCTACTGCAAACGTTGCACCGCATCACATCGCTGGATCTGCAAGGCCCATTGTCAAAGCCGGAACCGGTTTACGGACCGTTCCCTGAGGGCGAACGGCCAGCTCCAACACGGCAGGCAACCGGAGCTTTGGATCGCATTGAAGGTCTTATGCTGGCAGGACACGTGAAGACGGTCTTCAGAACATGGGTCATCGTATTCGCCCTGGTCGGGGCGCAGATGAGCTGGGTGTTGCGGCCCTTCATCGGAGACCCCAACACGCCGTTCGCATGGTTTCGCCCACGCGGTTCAAACTTCTTCGCCGCCGTCTTCAACGCCTTCTGCAACCTCTTCTAGGGCAACGTCCCGTTGCATCGGGTGCGGCGGTGATGTTGGGATGGTGGTTGTCGAGTGGTGTTTCGCCGCGAGTTCGGTTTCTGGCCATGTGTGCGCGGATTTGTTGTGAGGCCAACGTTCTTGACAGACAGGGAGCTTCGATGAGTCGCGTGGCGAAACCTTCAATCGGTGACGTACTGGATGCGTTGCTACGTGGTCACGATAGGAATCGCCAACCGCTTGGGCTTCCTCGGACACACGTCTTGCTAGGGACGATTGTTGTTTGTGGCTGCACCTACGGAACTGTCATGGGCAGCTTCAGCTTGCGGCCCCTGCAGATGCTGTATTCCGCATTGAAGGTGCCGCTATTGTTTGCGGTGACCTTCGTAATTTCTCTGCCGGCGTTCTATGTCTTGAACACGCTGGCAGGTCTTCGAGATGACTTCAATCAAAGC
This sequence comes from Planctomycetaceae bacterium, assembly GCA_045105495.1. Taxonomy (GTDB): domain Bacteria; phylum Planctomycetota; class Planctomycetia; order Planctomycetales; family Planctomycetaceae; genus CAYNWT01. The sequence continues at coordinate 3,377 of JBGCDN010000375.1, read as the reverse complement.
ATTCGAGCACTGGCGGCGACTCAAGCAGGCGTGAATGTCGTGTTGCTGTCGCTAAGCCCACTGACTTTGGTTTGGTATGTGTCGTGTCTCGACTATTCCATGGCCGTTGTGTTCAACACGGTCATGTTTGCCATTTCAAGTGTGGCCGGACAGATGCTGCTTACTCGGTTCTATCGACCGCTGATACAGCGCAACTCACGCCATGGCACAATGCTTAAGGTGTGGCTTGTGATCTTCAGCTTTGTTGGTGTGCAGACTGGCTGGATGTTACGGCCGTTTATCGGCAGCCCCCAGCGAGCGACCACCTTTGTGCGAATGGACGATTGGTCCAACGCGTACGTTGCCGTCTTCCGGCTATTCGTTCGAGTCGCCACCGAAGACCCAACCTAGCAACTTCCAGTTGCACCGGGGTGCGGCAACAATGTTGGATGGTGGTTATTGGTCGTCGATTCGCCGCATGTACGGTTTCTCTACCAAGAGAGTTCGGTTGAAGTCGAGGGCCTTACACCATGGTGACGCTGGATTTGCCATTGGCTGGAACCGCTTCGCCAATAATCGCTGCCATTGGGCAATCACGATCGCGTAGTGCTGCGATCAGTTCATCTGCTCTCGCCGGAGTGACAGCGACTAGCAAACCACCCGACGTTTGTGGGTCAAACAACGCGTGCGCGGCTGCCGAATCGTTGTTGCTAACGTCGGCACCATTGAATTCGGCGGACTCTCGATTGGACGGATACAGTGTGCTGCGAATCCCTTCCGCGGTCAGTTGTGCGAAACCATCAAACAGTGGAATCGCTGCCCCGTTCAACTTTGTCGAACAGCCGCTTGGTCCAAGCATCTCCAGCATGTGTCCGGCTAAACCGAACCCGGTCACGTCTGTCGCCGCAACGATTCCAAAATCCCGTGCGACTTCGGAAGCAGCTTGATTGCTGACCAGCATGTGAGGCAGCATGCTGTCCATCCAACGGCTATGACACTTTCCATCTCCCAAGGCTGCCAGAACCGTGCCCGTGCCCAACGGCTTGGAAAGAACCAACAAGTCACCGGGCTTCACTCCGTTCTTTCGAAACGGGTTCACACCGTCGGCGAAGCGACCGAGCGTTGTATAGCCGATCGTCATGTCCTGCGATTCAATCGTGTGGCCGCCCAGCAATTCCGCACCGGCCAGGTTCAATTCATGAACACCACCTGCCAGCAACTGATGCAGAGTTTCCGTTTGCAATCCGGGAGACGCTTCCGGCAGCGTGACCATCGCCAACGCACCAACGGCGTCCGCCCCCATCGCCCAAATATCGCTGAGCGCATTGAGCGCTGCGACGCGACCGACGATGTATGGGTCGCTTAGGAATGCCTGAAAGAAATCGACCGATACGACGTTGGCAGGGCCATTGGTCAAATCAAGAATCGCAGCATCGTCCGGTTCTGCGAGACCAACGTGTTCTGAATTATTGACGTTGATCTTTTCAAGTGCTGCTGAAAGAACCCCCGCACCGACCTTGCCACCGCAGCCTCGACATTTCATAGCCGGCACCTCATCGGTAGACGGCGGCGCAGCCATCATCGGTTCGTAGTTCTGATGCATCCGCATGAACTTGCGATCGATGTGGTTCTTGATCTTCCAAACCCACTTCCCAATCGCCGCGCGGCCTTTGTATTGACCAATGGCTCGACCGTCGCCAGTGGCCAATAGCGACATGAAGTCCGTTTGCGGCTCATAGTTTTGCAGCGGCTTGTTGTTGAGGAATCGTTGAATGTTCTCCCATAAAAACGGACCTTCTCGAACCGCGTACACACCAGCTTTCGGGACTGACTGATCAACAAACGAAGCGGTATCGCCAACAACGAAGACGGGCGCGTTTGACGTGGATTGCAGAGTCTTGTTCACCGCAAGAAAACCATCATCGGTTTTTGGCAGATCGAACGAATCAAGCACAGCCGGTGGTGCTGCGGCCGCCGTCCAGATCACAAGATCCGCGCGGCGAGTGGAACCGTCTTCGAAGTGCAGCTGACCATCGACATAGTCTTTAACTCGATGCTGCGTCACCACATCGATCCCGCGTCGCTGAAATTCTGCCATCGCCAGATCACGGGTTCGATCGATACTCGACTTCAGAATCTTCGCGCCGCCGTCAATCAAGCTCACCTGCGACGTTGTTCCTCGCGACTTGAGGTAAGCCTCAAGGCAGAACGCTATTTCGGTTCCCGCAGCCCCACCACCAACGATCGCAACGTGAAGAGGCTGCGTTTTCTGAAGTGCGTCGAGCCTGGTGTTCAGTCGGTCGAGAAACGACACCATTGGTTTGATGCTGAGAACATTTTCGTTCTCTGCCCACAGCCCGCGCATCGCTGGGACTGAACCGATGCCAATAGAACAAACATCAAACCGAACGGGAGGACGACCTTCCAGAAAGACGCGCCTGGCTTTCGGGTCGAGTCCTGTCGCTGGCGCAACGATCAGCTGCATGCCGGTCGGTTCGACGGCCCGATACAGATCAACCTGCATATCTTCCGGTGTATAGATCCCCGCCAGCGTCCCGGGCAACATTCCGCTATACGGAGCACTTCCGGTTGGCGAGATCAGCGTGACGCGAACTCCTGGAATCGGCTTCATCTTAAACATACGAACGATGTGCATGTTCGTATGGCCGGCTCCGACGAGCACAACGTCATGTGTGGCGGGTTGAGTTTGCATGTCTGAGAACGGGCGAAAGGTCGCGTCTGTCTGGAAAGCCCAGAGCGTATCTGTCCGCGTCAGCAACTGCTACGGTGCTCGGGGAAGATGCGGCAGTCGTCGACATCCCGACAGTATTCTCGAAACACAGGGCTAACCAGTCGTCGGATGGTGCCCGGTTGTTATAATTGCGTCAGGTCGAAGCGAACCACGCTTCGGCCTTTCTGTTTGGCTTTGAGGAAAACGACATGGATCGCCAACCAATCTCCCGAGAGGGCTACGACAAAAAGCGGGAAGAAATCCGCCACCTCGAAGACGATGTTCTGCCTGAGATCGCCGAAAAGATCAAAGAGGCGCGAGAGGAAGGCGATCTGAAAGAGAACGCTGAATACCACGCGCAGAGAGAACAGCAGGGCCTGATTTCAGCCAAAATCGCTCAGCTCAAAACGCTGCTCGCCGGATGCTACATCGTCGACCGAGCGAACATGCCGAAAGATGTCGTTGCATTCGGATGCCGTGTCACCGTGAAAGATCTTTCTGACGGGTTCGAAGAGGATTACGAACTTGTCGGACCTGGAGAAGAAGACTACGACGGCGACGTCATGAAGATTCTCACCAGCAGCCCGATTGCTCAGGTCATGATGGGGAAGAAAATCGGCGACGTCGTTGAAGCCGAAATTCCGAAGGGCACTTTGAAGATGGAAAT
>JBGCDN010000374.1:0-6418 GCA_045105495.1 Planctomycetaceae bacterium | reverse complement strand
GCTGGGGGTTCTCGGGTTACTGTCGTTCACAAATGTGTGGCTTATGAACTTCGACACTAGAGCTGTTCTTTGGTGCTTTGCCTTACTGCCTACAGTTCTGTTCTTTTTGATGTGGGGAATCTGTGGGTATCTGGTCGTTTGGCGGAAGTGGCCCGGAGCTTTGCCGATTCTTGTTCTTTGGCTCAGCGGCGTATTTCACTTCTTGAAAGCGATCGATAGTTATGAATTTTCGCCGGCATCGTTTGTCGCTTACGTTTCCGTATCGTTGGTTACCGGTGTCGTCCTTGTTTGGCGAAAGCTGACCAGCGAACTCAACAAGTTTCCCGATCGATATCACGGAGAAGTAGAACCGGTCAGCAACGCGAAGCATGGCACGATTGGAACCTATCGAGTTCTCTCGCCCGGATATCGGCCGGCTCCTGGCTTCGGCAAAGTTGCACAACGGTATCGATCCTTACCGGGAGCATTCCTCATAGCGACGATTGGTTGGAGCTATTGGAATCTGTTGTTTGGCGATATGAACTCATTCATGTTGCCAATGCTCATTGTGATCGTCATCGGCTTGGTTGCGATGGGGATGTTTGTCTTCGATCGATATCCGAACCTTGGATTCGCTGCTCGATGGTCGAGACGGCAGTTTATCGTTCCAGCCTATGATCGCGTTTGGTTGATCTTCCTTTCTGTCGTTGCCGCCGGTGGAGCGATACTGCTGGCTGGGAAAGTCGGAATTGTCGGTCCGTCAGTCTCTGGGCCGACCGGTATCGCTGTCGCACTATTCGTCGCTTTGCGTTCAGGAAAAGATCAGGAGGAATGGTCATTCACGGCACCTTGCCGACACAAGCTTGCCAAGCTGCAAAAGACAGTCACTTAGTCGGTCGTCCAAGCAGCAAGCTCGCGGCGATCAAGCGAACACCGTAGCAAGATCGCTGTGGCGAACAGTGAAGCGGAACACCTCCCGAGCGGTTATAGTTTGAGGCCAATGTTCCTCAGGCAGAAAGCTGTTGCTCGTGTATTGGTTCGGACTGGCTGTAATCCCAATTCAACTCTACGCACTTTGGATTGCGCGGCGGGTTGTGCGTGGAACCAGTTTGACGGTCGCTTGGTGGTGGGCGGTGATGGCGGTCACTGTCTGGAGCATCACGGCTCTGCTGGCCGGGGAGAGTTCTGGGCTACTTGACCACGTTGCCTACTCGGGTGTCATTTGTTGGCTCACGCCGGCCATTGCCATTCTCGGCGCGAGGCGACCAGGGATTGGTGCCTGGAGCGGGTTTGTTGTCTTGCCGATGGTTGTGGTTCTGCATTGGCCGGCCGTGTCGCAACTGATGGGCGGTTCTATCGATGACGCATTCGAACTTCCGGTGCCGATGGTCATTGGTGTCTGCCTCGTGATCGTGATGGGTCTCGGCAACTTCTTTGGAACCCGGTTCACACTGCCGGCGATGCTGCTGGCCGCTGGCATGGGTTTGATTTTGCGAACGCTGTCTCAGCCGGACACCATCCGGTCGCCGGACGTACATCGAGTGGTTCCGATTGCGAGCATCTTGCTTACGTTCGCCGCCCTGCTGTTCATCCGCCGCGCAAGGCAGCTGCTAGTGGTCGATGGTTCTGACGAAGACGTACGCGTCAGGCTGAACGTGATGTGGGCTGACTTTCAGGAGCTGTTCGGCATCGTTTGGGCCAAGCGAGCCATGGATCGCATTAACCAATTCGGACAGCGCGAGGCATGGCCGGTTCGATTAGAGTTGACGGGCTTCGAGGCGAAAGAACCGAATTGCACGATCTCCGCCGAAGCTGTCGCACGCATCAGATGGGTTTTGCGTCGATTTGTTGACCCGTGCTGGCTGGACGCACGTCTTAGGCCGGGGGCAGATGTGACAAAAATCTCGGAACTCAAAGGTTCTGAGAACCATCAAACTGATGCTGTCTGAGACGCAAACGTCTAATGTGTAAGAACTTACGGCGTCACGCCGTATTTTCGGATTTATTTGGAACGCATCTCTTCTGGCGAACATCTAAACCATCCTACGATCCCCCTGCGCGCGGGCCGCGGACGGGGGTCATTTGAGGATTGTGTGAGCTGATGAACGAGGAATTTGACAACGAGCTGCTTTCGGCGTTCATGGACAATGAATTGTCTGCGGAAGAAGTCGCTGCTGTTCAAGAGCATCTTGAAGGCTCGGAAGCCGTGCGTTCAGAGCTTGACGATCTGAAGCAGGTGAGCGGTGTGCTGCGCGAGCTGCCAACGGAATCTGCACCGGCAGATCTAATGACGTCGGTCATGGCTGCATTGCCTAAGCAGACTCCTGATGCTGAACCGTCAACACGGCCTCGACCGAACAGAAGTCGGTGGTACGGGCTGGGAGCAATGTTGGTTGGAGCTGCGGCTCTCATGTTGATGCTGAAAGTATCGACAGGACCGTTGAGTTCTGAGTCTGTGGCACAGACAGCAAGAAAAACAGATAGCGCACGCGATGAAAGACTTGCGACGCCAGCAGCACCATCCGCCAGACGAGCAATGCCAGAACCGGAAGCTGCAGCGATGTCTGACGCTGGTGCGGATTCTGACTTTGCAGCGGGTCCGCCACTTGAAGCACAGCCTGCAGAGAAACGGGAGACGGTGCAGGTGGTTCGTATCGCTGGTGATGAGCGAAAGTCTGGCGATCTGCTGACGAAGTTCTTGACCGCGCAGATGCTTGATCATCAGCGGAAGCAGCGTTCAATTGAAGGCGAAACCGTTACCACCTTTGTGGTGAGCGTGGATGTGAGCGAAGTAGCGGGAATGCTACAGAAAGCAGAAGCGTTTGAAGACGGTGGACTTGTAGTGCGACGTGAAAAACCGAAGTCGGTGCTGCATCAACAGCTGATGGCTTCGATTGAGCTTCATCAGCAGGCGGATGCCAGTAGTCAGGCATCTAAGCTTAAAGCTGGTGATGAGATCATCGCTTCCAATTCTGTCGCTCGACGAAATCGCAGTCTCCCATCGCCGCCAATGCCTGCACCCGCAGCACCATCAAAAGCAATGCGCTCAGCTCCATCGGCCGGATTTGGTGGCGGTGGTGCCGGGTTGAAGGTCGCCGCCGACGAGAAGAACCCGGGAAGCAGAAAGAAGAAGTCTGCGACTTTGGTTCCGTCAGCGAAGGCCGAAGTTCAGATCATCTTCGTGCTTAAGCCGCCAGCCAGCGACAATTCATCTGAAGCTTGCATGCCTCCCGCCGCATAGTGCGGCAGCGCTCCGTTGCATCGGGTGGCGGCGACTTTGGGCTGAGTGTCGAATTACGGCCGAGTCAATACGGTCCAGCCACCAACGTGAGCGGGGACCGAAAACGTTTCTTTCAGATACGCACCCAACTTCGTAGGGCGTTCTTCTCTTACCTTCACCCGACGATCAACAGCGCAGACATCTGGCCGGTCTTTGATTGAATCGATAATGCGATCTTGCTCGGTTTCGGTCAGCATCCACGGCCACAGCGTCGCGTTCAACCCGTTTGGTGGTTCCAATTCACTTAGCAAATACAGGCTGTTGTACGCGCGGTAAACACTCACAAACGTGTTTCCGTTTTGGCGAATCGTCGCCACAAGTTCACGCAGTTCTTCAGCTTTTTCCTGAGGCAATCGCAGTCGCTGAGCGCCTGGAAGTGCCAATGGTTCCAAGGTGGATCGATAGTTGTAGAGCGTCTGTGCGAACGTAGCGAGAATAAGAACGCTGCAAGTAACCAGTCCGGTGCGAGTCACAAAAGCGAATCGACTTCGACCTTCTGTCACAACCGATTCGGCTCTCACAAGATCGTTCACACACACAACGGCAATGATCAGAAGTGGAAGTGAACCGACAGCCATTTGTGTGCCGGGAATCGGGTAGGCAATCAACGGCTGTAAGGCCGCCACGCAAGCTAGCGACACTCGACCGAACCATTCGGAAGACGTGTAAGACTTGCCTGAATCATGCAGGAGAACCCAAACCAGCGGACCTACAAAACTGACCAGCAGCCCTGCATGGCCCCGATCCTGTAGTCCATGAAACAGCTCAAAGCTGCTGTCCGTCCAGTGCCGCAGCATCACACCAACAACAATCGCCAACATCCCCAGCCGAACCGCGCGGACAATGCGTTTGCGTTGAGTTGAAGTCATTCCGGCTATCACGACACTGCCAACACCAAGTGCGACGGTGAAGCCGAAAAGCGGTGGCGACATGTAGAACCAGTTCGAAAAGCCGAAGTGTTGGAATAGTACACCGTGCAGCAAGCCGTCGGGTGTGGTCCCTTGGCTAAGCACGATTGCAAGAACGATGCTGGCACTGGCGAACCATGCGAGGTGAAACATCACATGTCGTCCAAGCACCTTGGGCCGATCGCCATCTCGCTGCAGTCCAACCCAGGCGACAGATGCGGCGGCACAAATCACAAGCAGCGGAAGGTAGAACCCGCGAGGCTGTGTTAGTGTCGAACGCGTTACTCCGATCGCCGCAATCGCGATCAGAATCATCGAGGCGTGCGTCAGACGCTGCCGCCATTTCTCGTCTTTTGTTGAGATGCAGAAGGCGAGCGTGGTTGAAGCAACCAACAGCAAGCCCACGTTTAGTTTCGTAAGAACCGTCAAGCCCACGATCGCTCCCATTCCAACGAGGCGCAGGATGCCCATCCGGCCGGGATGCGTTGCGAGAGCAAGTAAACTGGCGATCGCCAGCACGCAAATTTCCTGTGGGTGACCTGGTTCTAAGGTCAGCCGTTCGAGATGCAGGAATCCCAATATCAAAACGCAGAAGGCAACCAGCTTCGATCGAGAGACTCGGCCTGCGACCAAAGCAGACAGGAACGCGGTGAGCAGCCAGATGGTGAGTGTCTTCAATCTCACAACATCGTGCGTGACCGGCAAATTAGCGGTCTTATGCAACGCGCTTTGGCCGACGTACCAGGCTGGTCCGTACTGAGAGTAAACGTCGTTGTACAGGCTACCGCCTTTGAGGTACTGGATTAGCGAAATCGCGACATAGCCCTCGTCGTCGTAAGACGCGAAAACACTGAACGCACGCTGATATCCGGTAAACGCGCAGAGGATTAGAGCCAGTACGAACGCAATCACGAAGACGGCGGACCGGCCGCGCTGTTGGGGCAACTCTGACATTATGAAATCCTGAGGGGGAGCTTCATCTAATGGATAGCTCAGAATTCCGACTAAGGTCGTCAGGTAATCCTGGCAGCGCATTCTCGTTCAGCCACTTACGTCACTCGTATGGATCGTGCTGATACCACTTGCTGTACGTACTGGGGCGACTTATGGTCCGTTGCGACTGGCGAGTTTTGGCCAGACATGTAGCCGATCTCAGGGCGTACGGTTCGTCGCTTTGAACGGTCCGACAAGCGACTGGCTGATCGTGTCGGTCGCCGTCATTCTGACTGAAACAAGCCACCCACAAGACGTCGCGCGAGCTGATTGGGAGAGATGAGATGAAAGTTCTGGTTACAGGCGGTGCTGGATTTATCGGAAGCCACATTGCAGACCAGTGTTTGGCGAAAGGCTGGGAAGTCGCCGTGATCGACAACCTCAGCGGTGGCCGGCGAGAAAACGTACCCGCCGACGCTCGCTTCGAGGAGGTCGACATTCGCGACGCTGAAGCCGTCGAACGTGTGATTGCGGACTTTAAACCAAACTACGTTTCTCACCAGGCCGCTCAGGCCAGTGTGGCGATTAGCGTTCGAGAACCACAGCTGGATGCCGACATCAATGTGCTTGGTGGCCTTAATGTCCTGGCGTCGTCTGTGAAGCATGATGTTGAGACGTTTCTGTTTGCCAGTACCGGCGGAGCGATCTACGGAGAAGTTCCGGATGGAACACGGGCCGGACTGGATACACCGCCGAATCCAATGAGTCCTTACGCGACCAGCAAGTTCGCGTTCGAAAAGTACTTGGAATGCTTCCGTCATGAACATGGGTTGAACTATCGCGTCTTGCGGTACGCCAATGTCTACGGGCCGCGTCAGGATCCTCATGGAGAAGCCGGCGTTGTCGCGATCTTCATGAACCGCGTCATGGCGGGCGAGGGCATTCAGATTAACGCCAGAAAAGAAGCCGGTGATCCGGGATGCGTACGCGACTACGTTTTCATTGACGACGTCGCTCAGGCCAATATTGCTTCGATGGAGAATCGTATTTCGCAACCCGTTATTAATATCTGCACCGGCGATGAGACCGACACGTTGACTCTCGCGACGACAATCGAATCTGCTTTGAGTGCGACAGTTGATAAAGGTTTTACAGCTGTGCGTCCGGGTGATGTCGAGCGGTCTGTGCTAGACCCGTGCGACATTGAGGCAGCTTTGGGTGGAACGATCTCTCTGGCTGACGGCATTGCCAAGACAGCCGACTGGTTCAAGACTCGTCAATAAAAGAAGGCGGGCCGACCACATTGATCGGCCCGCCT
>JBGCDN010000373.1:0-2977 GCA_045105495.1 Planctomycetaceae bacterium | reverse complement strand
TAGACGCGGACGAACTTCGCGCAATTCGGCGGATGATTGACCAGAAAAGCAAGGAGGCTAAGTCGTGAGCCCTCAAGCCATTCTGCAGCAATTGGGTACGACCCTTGGGTGGGTCGCAGTTTTCGGCGTAGTCGTTGGTGTCATTGCCGTGGCGCTGAATCAGCTGGTTAGACATTCGCCGCAGCTTCGGTATGTGGTCAGCCTGTTCGCTCAGACTGCGTTGCTTTTCAGTTTGCCTGTTGTGTTCGTGCTGGTTCACAGCCAGTCGGTTGGCTCTTTTTCGACGCCAGAACAGGTTTCCGTGATCGCTCCGGAAAACTCGCCTCCGCCAGCTGAGGTGACTCCTATTGCATCAGAAGTGGCACCTCTCGGTCCTTCTGAACTCATCACAGACGAGGGCGCGTCAGAGTTCCATCCGAGTCTCGATGTTGAATCAGACGCAAGAGCGAGCCTTGAATCTGAGTCAGCATCCGCCATGGGGTCGTGGGTGGAAGAGTCGGAGCGATTGGAAGTCGAATTGGTTAAGCAGATCGAGTGGCCCGTCTGGATCGCGGCGTTTTATTGTTGCGGAGTTCTCCTTATGGCACTGCGGCTTTGTGCGGCGGTGATTGGTAGTCATCGACTTCGACGATGTTGCAAAGTCGTCACACCGCTGGTCACTGCATCTCTGGAGCGACAAGCCAAGCGTCTTGGGTTGGCTCGGCTGCCAGCAGTTCGTCTGTGTGACCGACTTGCCGTTCCAGTTGTAGTCGGCGCGATACGACCATTGATTATGCTGCCAGCCAGCGTCGTTACGGGGCTATCCACAAGTGAGTTGGAAAGCGTATTGCTACACGAACTGGCTCATATCCGGCGGTTCGATCATTTGCTCATCGTTGTACAGAGGCTGGCTGAGACGGTTTTGTTTTTCCATCCGGTCACGTGGTACCTCAGTCGAGTTCTGAATACGGAGAGAGAGAATTGCTGCGATGACATTGTGCTGGCCGCGGGAGTATCGCGTTGTGCGTACGCCAGTTTGCTGTGCAAGATTGCCGAATCAACGCTGCCTACCACGACTGCGACGACTGTTGCCATAAACGGTGGCAAGCCGTCACAGTTGCGTCGTCGGGTCGGTCGCATTCTCCAAGTGCCGCCGAAGCGGACTCGGTTCTCCGTTGCCTTCCCGTTTACCGTCGGTCTGCTTGTCCTACTGTCGGCGACAGTCACCGCAGGTGTTTTGGTTTTTGAGCAAACATCGCCAGCAAGAACTGTTGATGAGAACGAACTTGATTCCGTCTCAATCGTTCGGCCTGACCAACGAGCGACGTTCGTTGAAGACGCGTTGGATCGTGTCGTGGCCATTCCACAAGACGGATGCACGGTTGAGCAAGCCATCCGATCGGTTGGGAAGCAGACGCGTCTGGAAATTGAATGTTCTGATTCAGCTGTAGAGTCTCTGAGCAAACGATGGCGAAAGGCAGTTCCTGGCTTAACTTCGGTTGCCAGAGTTGTGCTGCAGTCGATCGTTGAAAACAACGGGTTGCTCTACGAGACACTGTCTGGCTGCGTTGTCATTCATCGAAATCGGATTCGTGGAACGGTTACAGACAACGCCGGCAGTCCCCTGGCTGGAGTGACTGTCTGCGTCAGGCTCCACACTCCAAATTCGGCGCTCCGGTCGAGTGTCTATCGCAGCCGGCTTAACTTGCCGCCGGAGATCGAGGGTTCAGTCGTCACGGGATCGAATGGGCAATTTGAGATTACGGCCACTCCCAATCCAGGGTTTCGGTATCTGCTGTGGTGTTTTGATGAAACACACGGCCTGAGTGTGTCACCGCTTCATACGTATTCGCCGGATGGGACTGCGGAACTCCGATTCCATAGTTTCGCATCGAAATTGCAGCTAGAGACGGGGAAGGCGTTTCGCCATACATTTTGGGAAGGCAAGTTTGAGCAGTCAGCACAGTCTTTTGAGCGACCACTGGCGACAAGCCGAACACGGCTTGCTGAAGGAATACGAACGTTTCCAACTCGTGTCTTTCTTCGACCACAGCTGACTCGAAAAGAGATGGAAGAACGAATCGCTGAGCGGTTCAGTGGCAGCGTCAGACCATCTGCAATGATGTCGGATGATGACCTCTCTGACGGTTCACGGGTCGCGCTGAGCCCATTCGAAGTAGCGAGGGTTCCTGCTGCTATTCGCGAGCGGATGGCCGTTGAAACAACGGATGAGGGTTCCTCTCAGTTTCGAAGCGTTTATCCGTTCGAGAGCCTTGGTGTTGAGACTCTGTCTGGTTTCGTCCGTGAAGGTGCTACTCGTCGCAATGGTTCGGTTACGGTTCAAAAGGCAATGCCGTTCAGTGGGCAGGTCGACGGGTTCGCTGCTTTGCCGAAAGTTGTACGGCAGAGTGCGACCGTGACTCTCCGTTCTTGGAAGAAGCGGCTTGCTTTCGAAACGGTGGTTCCGATTGCTGACGACGGTTCGTTCTCAACTCAGATTGCCGCGACGTACTCTATCGATGTCGCTGCAGATTTCTGTGACGGAACCGATTACATACTCAGCGGTCCACTCCGGATGACAGTTGCTGTTCGACGCAAGCTGAAGCTGTGGGTTGATCCCCGGGTTCGATTGAAGGGTAAAGTACGGTCGGCAGACGGCGTGCCTGTTGCCGGAGCAGAGCTGGTGGTCTCCGGAGCTCGCAAAGCTGGCGCGTTTAGTTCGTTGATGTTTTCCTCGAAGCGCTTTCTTGGGGAGCGATCTGTCACGGTTCGAACAGATGACGCGGGCGAATTCATTGCAATGGCACCGCCTACAGGTATTCGTGTTTATGTGCAGTCGTTGGTGGATGGAGAACAAACGATACCCGCCTTCTACGCCAATGGTTCCAGCGGTTGGAAACCGAGTATTGAAGATGGGGTGGCCGAGTACCCAACCATTGAATTGACGAAACCGACGTCCATTTCAGGACGATTGATCGATACCAACGATCGACCGGTA
>JBGCDN010000372.1:0-3171 GCA_045105495.1 Planctomycetaceae bacterium | reverse complement strand
GTTTGCGCGTAGAACATCGATTCCGGATAGAACCTCCCCAGCTTTTGATTCTTCTCGTTGCTCGATAGAAGCCGCAGCGAGAGTCGCGATTCGACCAGCCAGCCGATTGACCGATCCTTTGCCATCAGGATGAACTCGGTTACTTAGGAACACGAACGTCAGGTTCAACTCGGGATCCATCCAAAGGACGGTTCCGGTAAACCCACCGTGCCCAAACGCCGCGGCGGACAGCAAGTCGCCTCGGTTGTATGAGAAACCAGTCCTCTTGTCCCAACCCAGACCGCGCTGGTTGCCATCGGCAATCGTGTAGGCCTTGGTCATGGTTTGAACTGTCTGCGGTTCGAGAATCTTCGTCCCGTTCAACGTGCCGCCGTTGGTCATCATGGCCGCGTAAATCGCAACATCGTCTGCAGTCGAAAACAGCCCGGCATGCCCGGCGACTCCTCCCAGCCGAAACGCTCGAGGGTCATGCACTTCTCCCTGCATCCACTTGCCATCACGCTTCTCAGTTGGTGCAGCGCGTTTCTTGAGATTGGCGGTCGGAAGGTAGCCGGTCTCAGTCATACCGAGTGGTTTGAACACGTGCTTGCGGCTGAACTCATCGACATTCAGTCCGGACACTCGCTTCACAACGTCCGCCAGCAAGATGAACCCAACATCGGTGTAGACGAACTTTGTTCCCGGCGGCCGATAGAAACTGAGGTCGTAGATTCGGCGGAAGGCTTCCTCCGCTCCATTGTCGTAGTCACGAATACTATTATCTGGAATTAAACCGGCTTGATGCGTCAGCAACTGCAAAATCGTGACGTCGCCCTTCCCTTTGGCAGCGAACTCAGGAATGTATTCGGCGACCGGCGCGTTGATTTCGATCTTTCCAAGTTCAACTAGTTTCATAACGCTGGTGGCCGTTGCCACCGGCTTCGTGATCGACGCCATGTCAAATACGGTATCAACAGTCATCGGTTCAACCGACGGCTTTAGCCGCTTGGAACCGTAGGCTCGGTGGAACACGATACGCTGGTCGCGGGCGATCAAAACGACGCAACCCGGCATAAGTTTTCGACGCAGCCCTTCCGCCACTACGGTGTCGATCCGTTCCAACACCAATTCGTTCATTCCAACAGCGGCCGGGCTCGCATGTGGTAATCGGTTGGCAGCCTCTTTGGCAGCCTGTGCTTGTGCGACTGATTCGTGGTTCGAACCGACCACTACCGCAACCAGCAGCAACAAAACGATTCTGAGTTTACGCTTGCACATTTGAGTCTCCGGCACGACAACCACTTCCCACTCAATTCTAATGGCTCGGCCCGACCGAGGTAATGACCAACGAAAACAGATGGCCGACCAACCCGCACCAACAACTGAAGCTCGCAATCCAAACTCAGCCAATATCGATTCCATGAGCGCGTTGGAAATCGTGGGGGTGATGAACGACGAAGACGCTGCCATCGCTGCGGCGGTCCGAGCAGAGAGTCAGAGCATTGCCGCCGCGATTGATGTGATCACGGATCGTATCTCGTCGGGCGGTCGGCTGGTCTATATTGGTGCTGGCACATCGGGCCGGCTGGGTGTGCTGGACGCGTCGGAATGCCCGCCCACATTTACCACTCCGCCCGAAATGGTTGTTGGTGTAATCGCTGGTGGACGTCAAGCACTTACACAAGCCATCGAGGGAGCCGAAGATCTTCCCGATGCAGCCATCGCCGATTTGCAGGCTGTCGACCTTTCGTCAAAAGATGTTCTTGTCGGCATCGCCACCAGTGGTCGAACGCCGTACGTCTTGCGAGCCATCAAGTACGCGAAGGAACTCACTGCCACAACGGTTGGATTTAGTTGCAACGCCGGGTCTGCTGTTGCCGAAGCTGCCGACATCGCGATCACTCCGATCGTGGGTCCCGAGATCGTAAGCGGTTCAACTCGACTGAAGGCTGGCACGGCAACAAAAATGGTTCTCAACATGCTGACAACCGGAACCATGATTCGACTCGGCAAGACCTACGAGAACCTGATGGTTGATCTGACTGCCACTAACCAAAAGTTGAAAGAACGATCAATCCGCTTGGTTCGAACACTCACTCAGCTAAGCGAACCTGAGGCAGCAGAACTGTTAAACCTTTGCGATGGTGAACTTAAAACAGCGGTGGTCGCAAGCCACTGCAAACTCGACCCTGTCGCTGCACGCCAGAAACTCGCGGAAGCAAACGGTCACCTGCGAGCAGCGATTGAACAATGACAGATCCAGCTAGCCATGTAGTGCTTGGGCTCGACGGAGGCGGTACATCAACAACCGCCATCGTCGCACGAGTCGCCTCGGGGGGGGAGCCAGATTATCTCTCGCGTGGATTCTCCGGACCAGCGAATCCGCGAGCAGTCGGGTGGGACGACACCTTGGCCGCAATCAGTATGGCAGTTCGCGATTCAATGCACGTTGCGAAGGTCGAACGCTTTGATGCCGTGTGCTTCAGCGTCGCCGGCTGCGGTCGCGACGCAGAACAAGCCACACTCATCGAATGGCTGGAAGAACAGAAGATTGCAGACACGAACATCGTGGTCGATGACGGCCAGGCGGGCCTCCGAGCTGGCCCACCAACTGGTGCTGGCGTTGCGGTGATTAGCGGAACGGGTTCGTTCGTTTGCGGCAAGAACCATCTCGACCAAACAGCCCGCGCAGGTGGATGGGGCTACCTATTGGGCGATGGCGGAAGCGGCTACGCCATGGGGCTCGATGGCCTGAAAGCAGTCACAGAAGCATCAGACGCTGTCGGAGTTCCCACCGAACTCACCGAACTGCTGCTGGGCGCACTGGAACTCTCTGAACCGGCAGAACTCATTGAATGGATGTACGGAAAGCGATTCTGCAGAGCGAAGGTTGCTTCACTAGCTCCGACCGTCCTGGAAGTTTCGCAACGCGGAGACGAAGTCGCGCTGTCCATCGTTTGGCGGCAATTACACAGTCTCGAACGGCAGGTTCGCACGGTGATGAGCCGCCTGGAATTCGCCGAAGACGAATGTCACCTCGCCTTGGCAGGCGGTGTTCTCGTAAACGAACCATTGTTCCGATCACGCTTACTGGCAGAACTCATGATCCCCGACGACCGCGCAACCGTCGTCGATGAGCCAGCCCAAGGCGCCGTCCTACTCGCAGCCGACGTAGCCTAGCTTGAAAGCCAG